>NZ_CAMFHL010000067.1 GCF_945952095.1 uncultured Arsenicibacter sp.
GACTTTAAAGGGTTGTACCGGTTCAAGAAACTGAACGATTGATTTCCGGTCAGATAGTTTGTCGATGAAATCGTTAGGAATATTAACATCGAAAATTTTGCCGTTACGCTCAACGGTATAATAGCTGTTATTTCCTAACAGGACATCCGAGCTACTGATATCGCCAAAGGATTTGTACGATTTTCCGTTGATTTTAAGGATTTTATCGCCCGTTTGGAGACCGATTTGCTTGGCTAGGTCATAGGCTACGATACCATAGCGGACTTCGCTGGCGGGCAGATAGGTGTTGCCGTTCTTGTAAGTGATAGCAACGAATATGATAATACCGGTAATGACGTTGACAATAATACCGCCCAGCATCACGATCAGGCGTTGCCAGGCTGGTTTGGCGCGGAATTCCCAGGGCTGTGGCTCACCCCGCATTTGATCAGTATCCAGTGACTCGTCGATCATGCCGGAAATCTTGACGAAACCACCCAGCGGGATAGCGCCTAAGCCATATTCGGTTTCGCCTTTTTTGATACTGAATACTTTTGGCGGAAACCCAATGAAATACTGCTCAACGCGCATGCCAAAGGCTTTTGCGGCCAGCAAGTGGCCCAACTCATGAAGCCCAACTAAAATCGACAGACCCAGTATGAGCTGCCCCGCCATGACTAAAATTTCCATGTAC
The DNA here is from genome assembly GCF_945952095.1 of uncultured Arsenicibacter sp. Lineage (GTDB taxonomy): Bacteria > Bacteroidota > Bacteroidia > Cytophagales > Spirosomataceae > Arsenicibacter. Next base: position 674 of record NZ_CAMFHL010000067.1, read on the forward strand.
TCTGTGTATTGAACGTTACTGTTTTTAAATGAAACACTTAAACCAAACTTTTAATTCGTTCGGTGGCCATACGACGGGCTTCGGTGTCAGTCGAAACGTAGTCGTCGTAGGATGGGGTTCCTACGAACGATACACGCGATAAACACGATTCAATTACGTCCGAAATCTCCGTAAAGCCTATCTGATCCTGTAAAAAGGCCTCAACTGCCACCTCATTGGCCGCATTAATGATACAGGGTGCATTGCCGCCCATCCGCAGTGCATCGAATGCCAGCTGCAAGTTACTGAAAGTCGCCAAGTCTGGCTGTTCAAAGGTTAGCGAAGGGTAATTAATAAAGTCAAAACGCGGAAAATCTGACTTTAGTCTGTTCGGATAGCCCAGCGCAAACTGAATCGGCAACCGCATGTCGGGTAAGCCCAGCTGGGCCTTAATGCTGCCGTCTTCGAACTGAACCAGTGAGTGAATGATGCTTTGCGGGTGCACTACTACATCGATCTGAGCGGCGGTCAGGCCAAAAAGCCATTTTGCTTCGATGACCTCAAGGCCTTTGTTCATGAGCGTTGCCGAGTCGATGGTGATTTTGGCGCCCATGCTCCAGTTGGGGTGTTTGAGGGCCTGCGCCTTGGTCACCGTAGCGAGAAACGCACGATCCTTGCCCCTGAACGGTCCGCCCGAAGCAGTCAGGATGATTTTCTCAATCGGGTTATGAAACTCCCCGACCAGGCACTGGAAGATGGCCGAATGTTCTGAATCGACAGGGTAGATGTTTACACCTTTCTGCTTGGCGAGGGCCGTAATCAGTTCTCCCGCCACGACCAGCGTTTCCTTGTTGGCCAGCGCAATGTGTTTCCCCGCTTCAATCGCCTTGATGGTCGGCAGCAGGCCGGCATAGCCCACCATCGCCGTCAGAACCATGTCGATGGTATCCATCTGCACGACCGATGCAATGGCCGCCGCTCCGGCGTAGACCTTTATGCCGAGCGGATCGAGGGCCGCAAATACCTGATCGTACTTTGCTTCGTTGCAGATCACGACCACATTAGGGTTCACCTCGGCAGCCTGTTGAATGAGCAGGTCAGCGTTATTATTTGTTGTCAGTACTTCGACCGCAAAGGCATCGGGATGGGCTTTTACCACATCGATGGCCTGGGTGCCGATAGAGCCTGTAGAGCCAAGAATGGCGATATGGCGTTTTTTCTGTTCGGTCATTTGGTTTGTATCAGGTCAAAATTGACCGTTACGTTCAGTTCTTCTTCAATGGCACGGATAAAATAGACCAGCATAGGGCGCATGCAAATTAAATCATCCATGAACTGTTGAGGCGTTTTTGAAGACAAACGCATAGTGTCTTTTAAATTCTCAATATAACAGTAGCGCTCGTAGGCTAATTCAGGATCATCTAACTTAAGTAATGCAATTAAATTGGCGGCTTCTGTATCGTTATTCGAAGCGGGCCAGTAATTTCCGTCTCTATAGATTATCCGCTGTTCAAAATTATCAACAATTGGATGGAGTATAGGCTGATACCTAGTCCATTTACTGGCTTTTTCACTGTTCCACTGCGCTTTTACTAAAAACCAGTTTCTATGATTATCATCAGGCGTATCTTTCAGCGTTGGATTAAAGTGTTCAATGTCTTTCTTATCCGAACGCCCTAAATAGGTTTCTGTATAGGCACAAATGCTGTGTTGTTCTTTACAAAGTGCATCGCTCAACTCTCTGTTATTTCCGGTCACTTTATACTGCATGGATGCACTGACAGCATCAGCAGATTTATTAATACGGCGCATGTTGACCTGCAAAATTATAGCGATTCCCCAGTTCTAATCGTTCAAGGATAAGTTCATTCTTTTTGTCCTCATCGGCTTCGTTCCGAATTTTTGTTGTTAATGCTAAGTATCGTCTGTACGCCTCAACGCCTTCTTCATGCATAAGCGGATTCATCCAGAAGTCTTTCCGCAGTACATCGTTCGGATCATCTCCGATCGGGGCCACGCCGTTACGGCATTTGACCTCACCGTTTTCATCAAAGTACAGAATAAACCGCTCGCAAGGCTCAAAGGCAGCCGCAATAATAGGCGAATGTGTCGCGAAAAAGAACTGTGCTTCGGGGGCAAGACCGGTATAGTATTTAATCAGCTCCCGCTGAATATCAGGGAAAAGTGAGCGTTCCGGTTCGTCGAATAAAACTACACCCTCGCTAAGGTTAGTTTTATATATTGGCAAGGACGTCGCTATTAATTGCTTTGTCCCTGTACTTAGATAATTACCTTTAATATGTTTTCCTTGTTGATTTGCTAAGACAATTCTGGATTCAGTCCCTGCTGTGTCAACCTCTAAGTGAAAATGCGTTAAAATTTTATTCAGGCATTTTTCGGCAATATCCGCTCTGGGATTTGGGTGTTCTTTTTGCCACTGGCTTATTCTGGCGACTAACCTATCGGCTGAAAAAGAATTTTCTCCAACCAGCTTAGCGGCAAATTGCTTTAAACTTTCGTCATAAATATCTATATCTCCTAATAAGCTCGACCATAATACTTCAGAAGCATATTGACTTAACCCTATTATTGACGATGTAATTTGATTATGGTCAGATACAACAGCTGCATCTTTTATCTTGACTAACTCTCGCTTTCCTAATTCTCTTTCTTCGAATAAATTCTTTGATGCGCTTACCGCTGCCTCATCTATATAAAGGCCTAACTTACCAAACTGGGTAGAGGTTCTTAAATCTTCATATATTTTGGTATTGTTCAGCCATGTATATCCTGATTTAGCCAAAGATGATTTTAGTCCTGACCAATCGTCAACGGTATCATAAATTGTTCTATTAAGGCTTATACTTTTTGACGAATGCAAGCAATTAATCTCAACGCTCCGGAACGTTTCATAAGGCTCATCATCTTCAGGAACAGTCCTATTGGCTAGTCGTTGGAAACTGGAATCGACTACTTGAAAAAAATCCCAAATTATATTCAGCAACGTCGTTTTGCCCGTACCGCTTTGCCCGATAAAGCACACCTTATCCAGGGGCTGCCCCGCTTTGGGATGGCCTTCCGGATAGGTGAAGTCAAACGAAATATTTTTGAACTGACGGTATTCCCCGATCTCTACGTTGGTGATTTTCATGCTTTTTATCGTCCTGCCTCCAGCAAGCCTTCGGCAATGTTACGGTCGTTCGACAGGCGGGGGACTTTGTTCTGGCCACCGAGTTTACCCTGCGCCTTCATATAGCGCTGGAATGCTCCGCGCGACAGGCTGCTGAGGACGAGGGGCTTCAGAATGCTGCCTGTAATCAGATCTTTGTAATAGACATTCAGCTCGACCAGGCGCTGATCAACGTCGGCGGCGAAGGCGGCGGGGTCGTGCGGGGGAGCGGCAAATTCAATGAGCCATTCGTGATAGGGCAGACCCTCTGCCGGTGATACCATCGGCGCGACAGTAAACTCGACTACTTCGGTTTCCGGGTGCTTTGTCATGGCATATTGCAGGGCCTTTTCCACTTCCTCGCCGATAACGTGTTCGCCAAATGCGGAGATAAAGTGCTTAATGCGCCCCGTTACCAGCAGCCGGTACGGATCGCGGCTCACAAACTTAACCGTATCGCCGAGCGAGTACCCCCATAAACCGGCATTGTTGTTAATCACAACCGCATAGTTTTTGTTTAACTCCACTTCGTCTATAGTCAGCCGTTTGGGATTTTCGCTGAAATAGTCTTCGGCAGCGATGAACTCAAAGAAAATGCCGCTGTCGAGTAACATCAGCAGCCCTTCTTCGGTCTGCGTGTCCTGATAAGCAATGAAGCCTTCCGAAGCCGGATAGGTCTCGATGGAATCGATGCGCTTGCCGATGGTTTCGAACAATTTGGCACGGTAGGGTTCGAAATTTACACCGCCATACACAAACAGGGAAAACTCAGGGAATACGTCTTTGATCTGTTTGCCGGTGCGCTCCCGGATACGGTCGAAATACATCTGCACCCACGGCGGAATACCCGAAATCAGCGACATCGGCTGGTCGATGGTTTCGTCGATAATACGTTCCAGTTTGGTCTCCCAGTCGTCGATGGTATTGGTTTCGTACGACGGCAGCTGGTTGGTACGCAGGATGCCCGGAACGTGGTGGTTTACAATACCCGACAGACGGCCGATATGAATGCCGTTTTTTTGTACTAACTCAGGACTCCCCGACAGGAAAATCAGCTTTTTGTCCAAAAAAGCGCTATTACCTGTTTCGTGAATATAATTTAATAAAGCGTCGCGGGCGGAGTTGATATGATTGGGGATCGACTCTTTCGTCAGCGGAATGTATTTGGTGCCGGAGGTTGTCCCCGAGGTTTTGGCAAAGTAAAGCGGCTGGCCTTTCCAGAGCACATCCGGAGCCCCGTCCAGAATTTTCTGGATGTAGGGTTTCAGATCTTCATAATCACGGACAGGAACGGCCTGCCGGAAGTCTTCGATGGTCTGGATATCATGAAAATGATGATCTTTACCAAATTGTGTCTGCCGCCCGACCGAAACCAGTTGCTTAAACCAGCGTTGTTGTGCTTCGGCAGGCTGGTACATCCACTCCTGTTGCCGTTGAACGACCCATTGTGCCAGGGGCCGACTAAATACCGAACGAATTCCCATAATGCTGCAAAAGTCGAAAGTCGGAAGTCAAAACCCAAAATTAGTACTTAAAAAGGCAGTGGCGGTAAACAGATAGCGATAAAGTAAGGAAACTTATGTACTGATTGTCATCTAAAAAAAGTAATAAATATGTCGTATTTGCTGAGGGGTTTTCATACAAATTATCTATAATTTTGCAGACCTTTCAAAAAAAGTAGCCAAAACGCCTTGTAATACGCCTGAAATGGGAATTTTCAATTTTTTAACTAGCGACATTGCGATTGACCTGGGTACAGCGAATACCTTGATTATTCACAAGGACCGGATTGTGGTGGATGAGCCTTCGATTATCGCTATGGATAAAGCCAGTGGTAAAGTACTGGCCATTGGCCATAAGGCGATGCAGATGCACGAAAAAACGAATGAAAACATAAAAACAATCCGTCCGCTGAAAGATGGCGTTATCGCTGACTTTACGGCTGCCGAATTGATGATCCGTGGTCTTATCAAAATGATTGACTCGGGTGGAAAATTGTTTTCGCCGTCGCATCGGATGGTTATCTGTATTCCGTCAGGCATTACAGAAGTAGAAAAGCGGGCCGTTAAGGACTCGGCTGAGCACGCTGGTGCAAAAGAAGTGTACATGGTACACGAGCCAATTGCGGCTGCTATCGGTATCGGTATCGATATTACGCAGCCAAACGGAACAATGATTGTGGATATCGGCGGGGGAACTACCGAAATCGCCGTCATTGCGCTTTCAGGCATTGTTTGTGAACAGTCGATCCGGATTGCCGGTGACGTGTTTACCCGCGATATTGTAGATTACATGCGCCGTGAGCATAACCTGCTGATCGGTGAGCGTTCTGCGGAGCAGATTAAAATCGAAGTTGGTTCGGCACTGCCTGAACTGGACAATCCGCCGGCTGACTACGAAATCCGTGGCCGTGACCTGATGACGGGTATCCCGAAAGAAATTAAGGTTACCTACAGTGAGATTGCCTACGCGCTGGACAAGTCGATTTCGAAAATTGAAGAAGCCGTAATGAAGGCCCTGGAAGTATCACCGCCGGAACTGTCGGCCGATATTTATACCAACGGTATTCACCTGACGGGTGGCGGTGCGTTGCTGCATGGTCTGGACAAACGTCTGGCGGCAAAAACAAAACTGCCGATCCACGTTGCCGATGATCCGCTTAAGGCCGTTGTAAAAGGCACGGGCGAGGTTATCAAAAATCTGGATCTGTATAAATCAGTACTGATCAGCTAAGTTTAACGGTATCAGAAATAAGTATCATGGGCAATGGTCACAAACGCGGTTATCTGTTTGTTGCCATTGCCCATCGGTTGTTATCCATTTGGCAATTGAATGGGAGAATTAGTCGAGTTTATCGTCAGAAGCCGGAACTTTATCTTGTTTCTGTTGCTGGAAGTAATCTGTTTTTACTTCATTATCAACACAAACAACTACTGGAGTGCCAGTTTCTTTAATACCTCCAATGCCTACGCGGCACAGATGCTGATCTGGTCGAACAGTGTGCAGGCATATACCCGTCTGAAGGATGTGAATGCCGATCTGGCAACAGAAAACCGCAAACTGCATGAGGAACTGACCCGGCTGCAGCAGGGCCATCCGGCAGCGCCCGCCGCTTACCGGGCTGATACGCTTTTTGCGAACCGGTTTGAGTATAAAGTCGCTAAAGTGACCAATAATACAACCCAGTACGCCAATAACTACATCACCATTGATAAAGGGACTGATGACGGTATCCAGCCTGGTATGGGGGTTATTTCACCGACCGGCGTTGTGGGCCGTGTCAAACTGTGCAGCCGCCATTTTTCAGTAATTACGTCGATTCTGCATTCAGAATTCCGCGTTTCCTCGAAACTGGTTCGTGCGGCTGATATCGGTTCGGCCAAATGGGATGGCGTTGATCCGCACCAGATGAAGCTGCTGGACATTTCACGCTACAAACCGGTCTATAAAGGTGATTCCGTCGTTACGTCGGAACATAACTCGGTTTTCCCGCCGGGCATTCTGGTTGGCCGGGTCCGGACAATCGGCGTACAGCCAAACATGACGTTTCATGACATTACGATTGACCTGTCGACTAATTTCAGCAACTTGTCTTTTGTTTATGTAGTGAACAACAAGTTGCGTCAGGAACAGGAACAACTTGAGAAACAAATTGAAAATGATAAATAGTGCGTCCTGATCCTGTACCGGGTAATGGTCTGCTACTGAATAACGACAATGACGCTCCGCGAAATCACCAATCTTGTATTTCTCTTTTTGCTCTACCTGTTTCTGCAGATTCTCATTTTGCGGAATGTCGTTTTGTTTGATTACGCGTTTTGCTTTGTCTACATCGCCGGTATTCTGCTGCTACCGCCACAGATCAACCGGTCTGCCTTTCTGCTGATCGCTTTCTTTACGGGAATTATTGTTGATACCTTCTACAATACACTCGGTATGCATGCAGCGGCAACCGTACTGGCTGCGTATGTCCGGCCGATGATTCTCCGTACGCAGGTAGATCTGCCCGGGCAGGAGCAACGCCAGCTCCTGTCACTGAATGAACTGGGGTTTACTAAGTTTTTCCGCTATACAATTCTGCTGGCGCTGCTGCATCATACTACCTTGTTCACTATTGAAGCCAGCAGTCTGACACTATTTGTGCCGACATTGATCCGTATTGTGGCCAGCACGCTCTTCACAACGATCTGTATCGTACTGATTCAGTTTTTTACCCGGAACTAAAACAAAAAAGCATTTAGTCATCCCCGACCAAATGCTTTCCCCTTAACCCAATTTAACCCTTACTTAAAAAAGTATGTATCTGGCTCTTTAACGCCAAAAGTCCTTATTTTATGCAGTTTTCAGCCGAAAACGTGCTTCGTATGTCGATTCAGTGTCTACACCCTTGCCAGTCAGGGCCTTTCCCTTCAGCTCCTGCATCAGTTGTGCGCTCACTGCCGGATTTTTACCTTTAACATTAACCCGTGCAATTTGTTTATCCGCGTCTACGTGGAAACGTATAATCAGGTCATCTTCGTTCATTTTCCGGAGTAAAGCCGGTGAAACAGTTTCAGCAAGCTGCTGTTCAATTGTTTTGGCTTTCGGCATGTGTGCGTTTGATTCTGATTGTTTAACGGTATAAATACCAAATAAACCGGCTGTGCCAAGCGCGAAAATAGCCATTAACGTTTTCATAGTATTGTTGTTGTTTTTTTAGATCTGTTGTTGTTCGATGCTGTAAAGGTAATGCGGGAATAAGCAGTATATCTATAGTAATGTGTTGAAAAGGAGCTTTTTAGTGATGAATGGACGAAAAGGTAGGTTGAAGTGTAAAATTGTATTTAAACGGGAACGGCCCCGACAGCAGCTGCTGTCGGGGCCGTTCTGAAATGCTGTTAAGAGGCTTAAATACCCAGGTCAAGCGTACTCAATACATTGTTCATACTGCGGACCGCATCGGCTGATTTTGCGAAGGCAGCCTGCTCTTCTTCGTTCAGTTTATAGTCAACGATCTGTTCCCAGCCATTGCGGCCGATTACAACCGGTACACCAAGGCAAATGTCTGACTGACCGTACTCGCCGTCGAGTGATACACAGCACGGGAAAATGTGCTTCTGGTCACGGATGATGCTTTCGACCAGCGATGCTACAGCTGCACCCGGCGCGTACCAGGCCGACGTACCGATCAGTTTCGTCAGGGTTGCTCCGCCAACCATCGTGTCAGCGGCTACTTTCTGCAATGTATCAGCATCCAGGAACTGGCCGACAGGAACACCGTTGCGGGTAGCCAGACGGGTCAGCGGGATCATCGTGGTATCGCCGTGGCCACCAACTACTGTGCCGTGAATATCGTTCGGCGGGCAATCCAGGGCCAGCGACAGGTATGTCTTGAAGCGGGCTGAATCCAGAATACCACCCATACCGATAATCCGGTTTTTAGGCAGGCCGGATGTTTTCAGTGACAGATACGTCATGGTATCCATCGGGTTCGATACAATGATGATAATCGTATCCGGTGAATACTTCAGGATATTCTCGGTAACACCTTTTACGATGTTGGCATTGGTACCGATCAGTTCTTCGCGGGTCATGCCCGGTTTGCGGGGCAGACCTGACGTAATCACGACAACATCAGAACCGGCCGTTTTTGAATAATCGTTCGTTGACCCGACGATTTTTGTATCAAAGCCACACAGCGCAGCCGTCTGGAACATATCCAGTGCCTTGCCTTCGCTGAGTCCTTCCTTGATGTCAAGCAGTACTACTTCTTCGGCTAACTCACGGCGGGCAATATTATCGGCACAGGTTGCACCAACGGCTCCGGCACCTACTACGGTAATTTTCATATAAAATCTGATTAGGAGAATGAAAAAGATCGGGGCAAAAATACGAGTGTAGTTTTTTTGAAACCAACGACTTGCTCATATTCTTTGGTTAATCAGTATAGACACCGGCAGAAATTTAATGGACAACTAACTCGGTTTTTGAAATAATTGCGAACAAAATTTGTTATACGCTTGAATGGTTTTTAAACCAATCAACAAATCCACCATCCTACAGACAAACGTATATTAAGTCATGGCTAAGGATTCACTCATAAAACGTGTTCTAAGTTCGATTTTCTTCCGGCAGGCAAACTCGAAAGCAGTTCGCTATGCCCGGAATAGTACCAGCCTGTTAAACCTGATCCGTGAAGCGTTACAGAAAAGCGGCGGGTTAACCGGTGAAAAAATGCAGGTTTTCCGCGAGCACATCGGCTTGCTGAGCCGCATGCTGAAGTCATATGCATCAGGGCAGTATCGCGAGATCCCCTGGAAAACCCTGATCCGGGTAATCGCTGTATTGATCTACTTCGTTTCACCGATTGATTTTATACCGGACCTGTTGCCGGTCATCGGGATTACTGATGATATTGCACTGGTCGTCTGGCTGATCAGCGCGATCCGGGATGACATCGAAAAATTCCGTGCCTGGGAGTCAACACAGGCTGTTAACAGGAAGGAAATCATCCCTATTGGCTAGAATTCCGGTAAGCTGTGAAGGTCAGTGAGTAGTTAACTATTTTCACGGTGTTTTAATAGAGTATTACAAATTACTTTTATATTTTTGCATACATTATAATCCGAAACGAATATGACTTTCGCATCGATCTTAGCTTTTATGGGTCTGGGTGGACAGGAAATGTTATTAATTTTCCTGGCCCTGCTGTTGTTCTTCGGCGCTAAAAAATTGCCGGAACTGGCACGTGGCCTGGGTCGTGGCATTCGTGAATTTAAAGATGCTACTAAGGAAGTCCGTGATAACATCGAAGACGGCCTGAAAGAATCGAAATAAATTAACCTAATGCTCATTTATCGTAGGGTTAGCGTCCTGCGCTATGTAGCCTATGCTCCGTAGCCCAGGACGCTAACCCTACGGTCATTATTGTACCGTGACAATTTATCGTTCCTTTACCGCCGTTCAGACCGATCTGCAGCGTGGTGCTGTTACGTGCCGCCAATTGGTTGACCAATACCTCGATCGTATCAATGAATTTCAGCATCTGAATGCCTTCACGGAGGTATATGCCGACGAAGCCCGCCGGCAGGCAGATGCCTTAGACCGCAAAGCCGCCGCCGGTGAGCCGTTGGGTAAGCTTTTCGGTATGGTAATCGGCCTGAAAGATGTGCTTTGCCACCAGGACCATGCTGTCCGGGCCGGTAGTGCTATTCTGGAGGGATTTACTGCTCAGTTTACCGGAACGGCCGTTCAGCGGCTGCTCAGCGAAGACGTAATTGTCATCGGCCGGCAAAACTGTGATGAGTTTGCCATGGGCTCTTCCAATGAAAGCTCGGCATTCGGGCCGGTGCGCAATGCCGCCGATCCGGATCGGGTACCGGGCGGATCGTCGGGCGGTTCAGCAGTAGCCGTTCAGGCAGGTCTGTGTCTGGCGTCAATCGGTTCGGATACGGGTGGTTCGGTACGTCAGCCGGCAGCTTTCTGCGGCGTCGTCGGCCTGAAACCAACCTATGGCCGCATCAGCCGCTGGGGCCTGATTGCCTACGCGTCGTCATTCGACTGTATCGGGCCGATTGCCAATAATCCGCATGATGCTGCCTTACTACTCGAAGTTATGGCCGGTGCCGATGAATATGACAGTACCGTTTCCAGCCAGCCCGTGTCGGCATATGCAAGTGCCGCCCTGCCGGACCGGCCGTTACGGATTGCCTATCTGAAAGACGGTGTCGATAGTGAAGGCGTGGACGAAGCCATTCGCCTGGCAACCCGCCGGAAGCTGGATGCGCTGCGTGCAGCAGGCCATATCGTTGAGCCCGTTGAACTTAAAAATCTCCCGCATCTGCTGCCAACCTACTATATTCTGACAACTGCCGAAGCGAGTTCCAACCTTTCGCGGTTTGACGGCGTGCGGTATGGTCACCGGGCGCAGGGTGTAACTGATCTGATCGCGCTCTACAAACAAAGCCGTACGGAAGGCTTCGGTGCTGAAGTGCGCCGGCGGATTCTGCTCGGTACCTTTGCGCTGAGCGCCAGCTACTATGATGCCTACTACACGAAAGCGCAGCAGGTCCGGCGATTAATTCGCGAAGAAACTGAGGAGTTATTTACCAGATATGACTTTTTAGTATCACCAACGACACCTTCACCTGCGTTCCGTTTGGGTGAAAAAACGGCCGATCCGTTGCAAATGTACCTGGCCGATATTTTTACGGTGCAGGCCAATGTAGTGGGTTATCCGGCGATTGCCGTGCCTAACGGAACGGATGCTGCCGGCTTGCCGATCGGTATTCAGGTGCTTGGCGCACCATTCGAAGAAGGAAAGCTGGTTGCATTTGCAAAAGAACTGACAAATAGCCCGGCATAGCCGGTTTTATACATAATCCAATGTAGTTATTAACCTATAGCCGTTTTGGTAGATGAAAAAAGTGACTCATAGCCTGTTGAAGATGTGTGGAGTTGGGTGTGCGCTGGGTCTGATACTGACAAGTACGTCCGGTACTGCCGGTATTCATCCGGTTGCTTTTGCGGCACAGACCGATACAACAGCGACTGATACCCTGATTGTCGAGGAAGTCGTTAACTTACCGACTATTTCGCCCGTGCTGATACAGGAGCGATTGCCAAAACTGGAGAAGAGTATAGCGTTACCGTACCACAGCGCTGTACAAAGCTATATTGACTACTTTGCCTTCCGGAAGCCAAGTTATACGCGTACCATGCTCGAACGGCGGGATATCTATTTCCCGCTGTACGAAAAAATGCTGGCGAAATATGGCTTGCCCGACGAACTGAAATACCTGTCGATTGTTGAATCGGGACTGAATCCGCGGGCAGTCTCGCGGGTAGGAGCCGTAGGGCTCTGGCAGTTTATGCCGGCAACGGGCCGCGACATGAACCTGTACCAGGACGAATTCATCGATGACCGGATGGAACCGGCGAAAGCGACCGAGGCCGCCTGCCGCTATCTCAAATCACTGTACCGGATTTTCGGCGACTGGCACCTGGCACTGGCGGCTTATAACAGCGGGCCCGGCACGGTAAAACGGGCTATGCGCCGGTCAGGGGGCAATTCGTTCTGGACGGTCTACGATCACCTGCCGAAAGAGACGCGCTCGTATGTGCCGCAGTTTATTGCCTTTACCTACCTGATGAATTATGCCGACGATCACGGCATTGTGGCAGAACATCCGGAATACGTAATCCCGCACGATACGGTACACATTAACTCGTACGTTGACCTGCCCCGGTTTGCCCGCTATAGCGGTCTCCAGCTGGAGGACCTGCAGAAGCTGAATCCCCAGATTGTTACCACCGTGCTGCCGGCACACACCCGCCAGTTCCCGTTGCGTGTACCGAGCGGGAAGCATCATTATATCATTGCTAACCGTGCTGCTATCATGGATTCGTCGGCCCATACGCCGGGGATGATGGTTAATGTCCTGTTTGCCGATGCTGAAGAACAACAACAGACGGCTGATTCCATACGGCTCATGCGGGATACCAGCCCGCTGCTGGCGGAGTCAAAACTATTAGCCTCAGCCGATGCCTCGGTCAGCGTTTTTGACGATCCCGACAATCAGCCTGACGACATTGAAGAGGTGATCGCCCGGAAGCCGCAGAAAGTTACCCATGTGGTAAGGCGGGGCGACGTACTGGCACGGATTGCGGAACGGTACGGAGTTGATGTCTATGACCTGAAGCAATGGAACAAGCTGCGCAGTACACATGTAAAGTCAGGCCAGCGACTGGTTGTTTACCGTGAAGCTGCCGAAACGCGGCTTGAGCAGCTGGCAGATCAGGGGACGGAGAAGGCAACCCGTAAGGCTGTACAGTCAAAAGTGCATAAGCCTAAGTACCACACCGTGCAGCATGGTGATACACTCTGGAACATTGTGCAGCGCTATAATGGATTAACGGTAGAGCAGCTTAAGAAAAAGAACCGGATAAAAGGGAATAATTTACGCCCGGGTCAGCGGCTGATTATCGGGTAAGAAAAAAATGATTTCTCATGATTTGGAGGCCTGCCTCCAAATCATGATTACAGACTAAAACATAGCCTTTCTTTTTTATAAAACCAGCGTAATAAGCCAGTATTAATAAGTAATAATTACTATAGTATTCAATTCATTAATACCTTACTTACGTAATAAAATTAAATCATTCGGGCGTATTTTGATGCCTTTTTTTCAGCTGTCTGCACCTGTAAATAATGCGTAATACTTAGTATTGCGGCTCAATATTTTCTTTCATTTTGCCAATTCTGGCCGGCTTATATTTTATTTTCATCCGCTTAAAAAGCAGGCTTAAACCAGCGATTGTATAATCGATCTGCCACCGTTCCTTTATGTAAGCCTGGATCTGACTGAGCTTCTTGTGTGGTGGAGTAATCAGCCATTTTTTTAGCTCGCTAAGCTGATGCGTACTTAATTTACCGAATCCATGCTGATAGCCGGTCTGCAAAAGCTTGTCGATCCCTTCCTGACGGTAGGTTTGCCACAGTCGCTGGCTTTGCCGCAGGGACAGGCCTAGTTGTTCTCCGGCCTGCTGCTGGGTTTGTGCCCGTCCTTCCTTTAAAAATCTCAGGAACCGGATCCTGTCTCTCAACCGTGCCTGCCGTTGCTGTTTTTCGATTGACAGCAGTTCATCGATGCTTTCTTTGATTGCAGAATTGTACTTCATAAGCTAAAATACGACAAAATTAATTTAAGGCTTATGTAGCTTATAATTAGCTGATTAAGCACTAAATAAATTTAATAACATATGATTGATATTGTTAATTTTTGAAAAATAACTGTAAACCTCCTGTTACTTTTTACGCCAAGAGAGTCTAAACTTATTAGGAAAATTAAAATATCAGTTGCTAAAAGTCTGCGGGAAGTTGCATTGATAGACTTTATGCAAGAACTGTGCAAGAATTATAGAAGTGCTGGTTAATTAGTGTTATAGTGATACTGATTCTTGGTAAAATTAAATCAAAATTTAGTTTAACAATTTTCAGATAAGCGCACTGGCTGACTAGCAAATACTGTACCATAAGTGATCATGATGCGTATTTGTCAACAAATTATTATTCTGATAAAATTAACAGTTGGCGTATTTTTGACGAGCCTGTTAACCGGATGTACGTCAGCACGTGAATTAGTGTATTTTCAGAAAGACAGTTTTTCAAATAGTACACAGACAATTTTAGAACAGGCACCATTAACGATACGGACTGGTGATGTTTTATCAATTCAGGTTAGTAGTTTAAATCCTGAAGCCGCCGATTTTTTTAATCCGTATACAAATTCATCTACGGAAAATAAAACGGCTTACCAGTTTACGGGTACAAACCCATTGCCACCGGCAGTAGGCTATTTAGTTGATCCGGAAGGTACAATTGAAATGCCGCTGATCGGTAAAATTGAAGTGCGTAATCAAACCGTTTCTCAGGCGGCCGGTACAATCCGCGAACGGCTCAAAAAATACCTGCGCGAACCGACAGTCAGTATCCGTAATCAGAGCTTTCGTATTTCAGTATTGGGTGAGGTTACACGGCCTTCCCTTTTTACGATTCCGGACGACCACATTACCCTGCTCGAAGCGCTGAGTCTGGCCGGTGATATTACCATTTATGGCCGGCGCGATAATGTGCTGCTCATCCGTGAGCAAAACGGGCAGCGCAGCTTTATCCGGATTGATATGACGCGGCGTGACCTCTTCCGGTCGCCTCATTTCTATTTGCGGCCCAACGATACCATCTACGTTGAACCCGGCAAGGCCCGCATTACCAGCGCCGACCGCTGGTATCTGCTGATTCCGGCCCTTGCCAGTACACTGTCACTATTAGCTATTATCATCCGGCGATAACACATCAGAACCCGTTACAGCTTACTTGCTTATGTCAAAAACAACATCAACATACGATCCTTACATGGCTTACGAAGCTGACAGAGCTGTTGTGCAAATGGCACTCCGGCGCTATGTAGGACAGTGGAAATGGTTTGTGGGATCGATGATCGTGTGTCTGGGGCTGGCGTTTGCATACGTGTACCGGCAGCAGCCTGTGTACAGGATTCAGGCCAGCGTGCTGATCAAGGATGAGAAAAAGGGCGTTGAAGAACAGAGTATTCTGAAAGACGAGCCGAGTTTTGTGCCCTCAAAGGTGGTTGAGAACGAAATTGAAATCCTGCATTCGTTCCGGCTGATGAATAAGGTGGTCAACAAGCTTAATCTGGGCGTCACCTATTTCCGGAAAGATGCCTTCAAAAAGAAAGACCTCTACGGTAAATCACCCATTGAGCTGATCGTTGAAAAACCGGGCGAACTGCTGTATGAAGACAAAATACACCTGGTCTTTACGTCTGACCGGACGGTGGCGATTGACGACGTACCTTACCCGCTCAATCAGTCTGTTTCGACGCCGTATGGCCAGTTACGGATTCAGACCATACGGTCGGTCTTGCCGGGCACAGACCTGTATGTACAGGTAACACCACTGCCGTATGTGGTAGCGAATTACATCAATACCCTGACCATTGAGCCGACCAATAAGGCATCAACCGTAGTCATTCTGACGCTTGAAGACACGGTGCCGGAACGGGGTGAGCAAATTCTGAATGAACTGGTGCAGGAATACAATCAGGCGGTTGTTGCCGACAAGAACCGCCTGGCGCAGAACGCCCTTAAGTTTCTGGACGACCGGCTGGCATCCTTGTCACAGGAACTGAATCAGGCCGAAAAAGGCGTTGAATCCTACAAACGTACGGAAGGGATTACCGATCTGAACGCACAGGCCCAGTCGTTTCTGCAACAGGTACAACAGAACGATGCCCAGCTGAACGAGGTAAATATCCAACTGGGTGCCCTGCGCGACGTTGAGCGCTATGTCGGTTCGAAAGCCAATCAGCGGGGAGTGGCACCGGCTACCATGGGCCTGAATGATCCCGTGTTGCTGAATCTGGTAACCAAACTCAGCGATCTGGAAATGCAGCGGGATCAGCTGCTGCGGACGACACCGGAAGAGCACCCCCTGATTGAAAGCCTCGACGACCAGATCCGCGCAACACGGACGGGCATTAACGAAAACATCCAGAATAATAAGCAGACACTCCAGCTGACACAGAACACGCTGGTAAAAACGAACAACCGGACCGAAAGCCAGATCCGGACGGTGCCGGGCAAGGAACGCACCTTGCTGGATATTACGCGGCAGCAGGCCATCAAGAACAGCCAGTACACGTATTTGCTCCAGAAGCGGGAAGAAACGGCGCTTTCGTATGCGGCTGAGGTCTCCGAAAACGTCATGGTCGATGTGGCACACAGTACCCCCGACCCTATAAAACCCAAAAAGCTGATCATTTTTCTGATTTTCGGACTGGCTGGCTTTATCCTGCCAATGGGTGTACTGATTCTGAAAGACATGACGAACAACCGGATTCAACAGCGCCGCGAAATCGAAGGGGTAACGCGTGTGCCGGTGATCGGGGAGATTGTCAGAAGCAAGGAAAAGCAGCCGCTGGTTGTCAAACCGCGCACCCAGTCGCAGATTATTGAGCAGTTCAAAATGCTGCGGACCGATGTGCAGCATATCCGTGTGAGCCCGCACATGGCGCAGGTAGTGCTGGTTACGTCCGGTATCAGCGGCGAGGGCAAGTCATTTATTTCCATGAACCTGGCGGCCAGCTTTGCCCTCACCAACCAGCCGACGATTCTGCTTGAAATGGACCTGCGCAAGCCAAGGGCCCACAAAGCGCTGAACGCGGAAAGCAAACCCGGAATTTCGGATTATCTGGCCGGCCGCGCCACACTCGACGACATCATGCAGCCCGTAACCGATTACAATTACCAGTACTGGGTGATTACGAGCGGTACGCCGGTTGCTGATCCGGCAGAATTGCTGGCACAGGCCGGGTTGGGGCAGTTGTTCCAGGAACTGCGCCGCCGTTTTTCGCACATCGTGGTGGATTCGCCGCCGATCAGCTTTTTTACCGATGCCAAATTACTGGCCTATTGCGCTGATACCAGCCTGTTGGTAGTGCGTAAAAGCGTAACACCGAAGGCACAGCTGCCGGTACTGGATAAGCTGCAGTACGAGCGCCGTTTCCCGAATTTACACCTCGTGCTGAACGGCTTTGAAAACGGTCTGCCGTATCGCTACGCCTATAAAAATGAGCTGCCCGATGCCGGCCAGTTTCTTGAAAATGAAACGAATAACCATGAGTCATGACGGATCCGGTCCGTTGGTATACTCACGTTTATGCAACCATTAACAAACGATGATGTCATTTTCTACCTCAGCGCCTCCAAAGCATAATCTGTCCCCTAAAAAGGTGGATTTGCTGACACCTGCGCCGAGATTAAGCCGGAAGAAGCGTCTGTTCGACCTGCTGTTTTCACTGCTGGTCATTGTGTTTGTACTCTCGTGGATGATTCCGCTGGTCGGACTCATGATACGGCTTACATCGGCAGGACCGGTGATTTTTGTACAGCTCCGTTCGGGGCGCAACGGGCAGCCGTTCCGGTGCCTGAAGTTCCGGACGATGTATTTCGACAGACAGGCGCATTTCAGCCAGGCGGTCAGAAACGACCCCCGTGTAACCTGGATCGGAAGCTTGCTGCGGAAGACGAATCTGGACGAAATGCCGCAGTTCATTAACGTGCTGCTGGGGCAAATGAGCGTGGTTGGTCCACGGCCGCATGCCGTTAATCACGATGCTCAGTTCTGGTTCCGGCTGAAAAACTACCCGCTCCGGTATCAGGTGACGCCCGGCATTACGGGGCTGGCACAGGTGCGCGGTAACCGCGGCCTGACCTCGCAGCTGATTGAAATGGAGCACCGCGTACGCTATGACCGCTTTTACATCAAACGCCGGTCACTTTGGTTCGATCTGCGGATTTGTTTGTGGACCGTAACAAAAATGCTGGCGGGTGATAAAAAAGCGCACTGATTAACAGGTAGGTAAGAGACTTATAAACAGACAACAGACATGTGTGGGATTCTCGGTAGCATAAATATTCCGCTGACAGAGGCCGATCTGAATAAGATTGCGCATCGGGGCCCCGATGCCTCGGCGCTGCAGCAACTGACAGTCGATGATGACCAGGTATGGCTGGGCCACCGGCGGCTGTCGATTGTTGACCTGAGTCCGGCCGGAGCACAGCCGATGGCGTCAGCCTGCGGCCGGTATCACCTTGTCTTTAACGGAGAAATTTACAACCATCAGGCGTTGCGCCGTGAGCTGCCGGACGTTGCCTTTCGCGGGCATTCGGATACCGAAACGGTTCTGCATTACCTTATCCGGTTCGGCCTCGACGGGCTGGCGAAGCTGAACGGCATTTTTGCTCTGGCTTTTCTGGACACGCAGCGCCGCCAGCTATCGCTGGTCCGTGACCGGTTCGGAGTAAAGCCTTTGTACTACTACCGGAGCCGCAATACGCTGTTGTTCTCATCGGAACTGCGTCCGATTGTGGATAAAACCAGTCCGGAACTCAATCAGGATGCACTGGCCGTATTGCTGCGGCTGCGGTATAACCCGGCACCCGATACGCTCTGGAATAAGGTGAATAAAGTCCGTCCCGGACATGTCATCACTTTCCCGCTGGGAGCAAAAACATCAACCAGCTGCACGGTGATGCCCTTCGTCCGCCGTCAGCAGGGATTGATTCCGTCAATTTCATTTAACGAGGCCGTTGAGGAATACGGCCGGCTGGTCGAAGCGGCGGTTAAGCGTCAGCTGATGGCCGATGTGGAGATCGGTGTGCTGCTCAGCGGCGGGGTAGATTCGGCGATTGTGGCTCACCTTGCGGCTAAACATTATCCCGACCGCATCAAGGCCTTTACCGTGGGCTATACGGAAGACCATGAGCAGGACGAAACGGAACACGCTGCCTACACGGCTCAGTTTATCGGGGCCGACCATGTTATCACGCGCGTTTCGGCGGCTGATTTTCAGTCGGTGCTGCCAACAGTGGTAGACATCATTGAAGAGCCTTCCGCTACGATTTCGGCCATTCCGATGTACTACCTCTGTCAGGCTGTGGCCCCGCACCTGAAAGTGGTTCTGACCGGTCAGGGGGCTGATGAGCCGCTGGGCGGGTATTTCCGGTATAAGAGCGAACTGATTTACGCCCGCCTGCCCTTTGCCCGGAAACTGGCGTCGGCGCTTTTACAGATTCCGGGCTTTCAGGAAAAAGAAACGGTGCGCCGTGCATTGTCGGCCTGGCAGGAGTCAGACCCGATCCGGCGGTTTGATGAGTCGTATGCCATTTTTACTAACGAGGAAATCGAAGAGCTGACGGGCGTTCCGGCTACCCGGTCGCAGGATTATATCCGCTATTACTACGACCTGATGGGTGGTAGTGAGCGCACGCATCCGGTGGAGGCCATGATGCGCAACGATATGCACATGAACCTGTCTGACGACCTGCTGAACTACACCGACAAGATTTCAATGCATTTCGGCATTGAGGCGCGTGTACCGTTCCTCGACAATGAGCTGGTCGATTTTATTGACAGCCTGCCATATCACTACAAGCTGGACTTCCGGAAAACAAAAATCGTTCATAAGGCTTATGCGGAGTCGATTCTGGACAAGACCATTACGCACCGTAAAAAGAAAGGTTTCGGCTCTCCGGCTGAGCGCTGGCTGAAAGGTGCCGTGGGGGCTGACTACCGCCATCAGCTGACAGGAGAGGACTCGGCGCTGGCCGGGCATATCAATACCAAAGCCGTAGCGCGGTTCTTTGACGACCATCAGGTACGCGGCTACAATCGTGAAAAACAATTATTTACCCTTATGTCGCTCGATCGCTGGTTTGCCGGCTTCGAACGGCAGCATGCTTAACATCTGACGGGTTTGCATACGGATACAGCACTTAGAATGACGAACGAGAAAAAAGATAGCATGACCAGATACCGCTGGTTTTATTATCGCTTCCGGACCATGTCGTTGCCTGAAGTCGGCTTCAGGCTGCGGCAGTACGTCCAGAAACGCTCGGATCGTTCGCATATGAACTGGCAACCTGTTATCCGGCTGGCGAAATTACCGGCATCGATTCTGTTTACCGATAATCTCGGGCAGTTTACGAACCTGCCACCGTTACAGGCTCCCATTTTTAACCACAAGGTCGATCTGACCCAAACGGTTGACTGGCATCTGGATCTGTCGACCGGCCGGCGTTTCCCGCTCACATACGCAAAAGACATTGATATCCGGACGGGTGAGGCCGGTAATGCCAAATACGTGTGGGAGGTAAACCGGATGCCGTTCCTGCCGGCCCTGGCCCTGGCCTACCGTCGTGCTGAAAGTCCAGGCCTGCTGGCCCGCTTTATGGAACTGATTGAGTCATGGGCGCAGGAGAACCCGTACCTGGTCGGCGTTAACTGGTATAGTAATATTGAAGTAAATCTGCGGCTGATTAACTGGTTTTATTGCTGGAATATTCTTAACGCCAGTCAGTTAGTGAAGAAAAATCCGGCGTTCAGCCGGTTTGTCGAACGGTGCTGGGTACCACTTATTTACCAGCACTGCGTGTATAGCCGGGAGAATCCGTCGCATTATTCGTCGGCCAATAACCACCTGATTGCTGAGTATGCAGGGTTGTTTATTGCCGGCTCATTCTGGCAGTTTCCGGAAGCCGACGAGTGGACGAAATACGCAAAGGCAGGTCTTGAACGCGAAATTCAGCTACAACACCGCCGGGGTATTAATCTGGAGCAGACGGCAACCTATATCCAGTTTATCACTGACTTTTTTCTGATCGCTTACGTAGTCGGCATCCGGACCAACAACGCCTTTTCATTTGCCTATACCGATCAGCTCCGGCAGATTGCCATTTACATTTCAGTGCTGCTCGACTGCCGCGGCAACCTGCCCAACTACGGCGATCAGGACAACGGACGGGTAGTAGCACTGGATAACTTTGAGGCTAACATCAACTTCCGGTCCATTCTGGCGTCGGCGGCTGTGCTGTTTTTCGATTCGTTCTTCAAGCAGTGCGCCTGGTCTGTTGAACCCGCTTCCGGGCAGGTATTTGACCTGAAAAATTACCTCCTGTTCGGGCAGGAAGGGCAGGAGCAGTTCGACGAGCTGCCGTCAGTCAATGTCCAGCTGGGCAGTGGCTTTTATACCGAAGAAGGGCATTTTATTCTGCGCAAGCAGGATTCTGCCGAGCGGGAAATCTACATCTACTTTGATGCTGCACCGCTGGGTTTCCTGTCGATTGCGGCCCATGGCCATGCCGATGCGCTGTCGTTTTGCCTGCACATCGACGGTTGCCCGTTTTTTGTCGATCCCGGCACCTATACCTACCATACCGAATCGGCGTGGCGCAACTACTTTGTCAGTACGCGGGCGCACAACACGGTTTGCATCGATGGGGAGAATCAGGCCTTTCAGGGCGGGGCATTGCTGTGGCTCAACCATTACCAGACCAATGTCACGAAGGTACAGTCGGGAGAATGGACAGATGAAATTACTGCCACGCACACAGGCTACGAACGGCTGGCCTGCCGGCATGAGCGCGCCCTCCATTTCGACAAGAGCGAAGACCGGCTGCTGATCAGCGACCGGATTGTGAATTACGGCACACAGGACCGGCAGGTCGAACTGATGTTTCACCTGCACCCCGATGTGTTTGTAACCCAGCTGGCCGAGAATCATTTTGAACTGCTCCAGCTGAACTGCCCTGACCGGCTCGTACGGATTGACTTGCTGCCGTCGCTGACCACCACCATTCATCGCGGTGAAACCGAACCGGAGCCGCTCGGCTGGTTTTCCGAACGGTTCTACCGCAAACAACCGACATCGGTCATCCGGGCAATGACAACGGTGCCGGCCGGCGAAACCATTGATTTACAGAGCGTCATTCAAATACTCACCGTTTAGATCATTAACAAACGTAATTCCCTAAAGCAATGAAGATAAGTGTTTTTGGACTAGGTTATGTTGGCTGTGTCAGTCTCGGGTGTCTGGCCCGGAACGGGCATCATGTCATCGGTGTTGATGTCGATCAAACCAAAATCGATCAGATTAACCAGGGCCGGGCAACCATCGTTGAACGCGACATCAGCGGGATTATAGCCGAAGAATCCGAGAAAGGGCGTGTCCGCGCAACAAGTGATTATCGGGAAGCTATTCTCGATACCGATCTGTCCATTGTCGCCGTAGGAACTCCGTCAACGGCCAAAGGCCACCTGAATCTGCGGTATATTTTTAACGTGGCTGATCATTTTGCGGAAGTGCTGCGCGAAAAAACGTCGTTCCACGTCATCGCCATCCGCTCAACGGTTATGCCCGGCACCTGCGATAAAATCGCAACCCTGATCGAGCAGCGGACCGATAAGCTGCGCAATGTGGATTTCGCTGTCGTCAGCAACCCTGAGTTCCTGCGGGAAGGCTCGGCCGTGCGGGATTATTTCAATCCGCCGCTGACGCTGATCGGTTCGCAGTCGGAGCAGGCTACGCTGATGATGCGCAGTTTGTATGACTCCCTGCCGGCCGAAATTACCGTGACAGAGATTCAGATTGCGGAGCTGATGAAGTACGTGAACAATACGTTCCATGCGCTGAAAATCTCCTTTGCCAACGAAGTCGGCAATATCTGTTCGGCCATGGGGCTGGACTCGCATGCGGTCATGGACATTTTCTGTAAGGATACCCAGCTGAATATTTCGAAATACTACTTCAAACCCGGCTTTGCCTACGGCGGGTCATGCCTGCCCAAAGACCTTAAAGGTCTCCAGATGCTGGCGCACGATATGTACGTGTCCGTACCGGTTATCAACAGCATTCACCTCACCAACGATATTCAGATGCAGCGGGCCATCGGTACGCTGATGCAGTATGTTCACCGCCGCATCGGTTTCCTGGGCCTTGGTTTTAAGGCCGGTACCGACGACCTGCGCAACAGCCCGGCCGTAGCCCTGGCCGAATCTCTGCTGGGTAAAGGGTGCTCGCTGATGATCTACGACCGGAACATCAACATGTCGAAACTGACCGGCACCAACAAAGCCTTTATTGACCAGCATATACCGCACCTGTCGCAGTTACTGGCCACGAGCGGCCGTGAGCTGATTGAGTCCTGTGATGTACTGGTTGTCTGTACGCCCGAAGCGGAGTTTGCCGACCTGATATCGTGCGTGAGTAATAAAGTGGTAGTTGATCTGGTGCGTTTACCGAAACTGCCGAATGCAACGAATGAATACATCGGTATCAACTGGGCATTGACGCCGGTTGAAGATGAAGTACAAACCTATTAGATAACGGAATGACTACTCAGGCTGATTTTTCCGGCAAGCATATACTAATCATCGTCGAAAACCTGCCCGTGCCCTTCGACCGGCGCGTATGGCAGGAGGCAACGACCCTGTGTGAAGCAGGAGCCGAGGTTAGTATTATTTCGCCGATAATGAAGGGATACTCTAAACGTTTTGAACAACTGGATGGCATTGAGATTTATCGGCACCCGTTAGCAACTGAAGCTGAAGGAGCACTGGGATATCTCTTTGAATATACCTCTGCTCTGTTCTGGTGGACGGTGCTGGCGATCAGGGTGTTTGCAAAAAAACGGTTTCATGTGATCCACGGCTGTAACCCGCCCGATCTGATTTTTCTGGTAGCGGCAATGTTTAAGCCGTTCGGCGTGAAATATGTGTTTGATCATCACGACATTAACCCTGAGTTATACATTGCCAAATTCGGCCGGAAGGATTTATTCTACCGTCTGATGGTGCTGCTCGAACGCCTGACATTTAAAACGGCCAGTTTCAGCATCGCGACCAATGAGTCATACAAGGAGATTGCCATCCGGCGCGGCGGGATGGATCCCGACAAAGTACAGGTGATCCGCAGCGGACCTAAGCTGGACCGGCTCCGGCTCACGGCCGGTAATCCGGCTTACCGTAAAGGTCGCCGCTACCTGGTCGGTTACCTGGGCACGATGGGCGAGCAGGAAGGCATTGACCTCTTGCTGCAATCAATTGATATCCTGACCCGGCGGCGGCAGGACATTCAGTTTGCCATTGTCGGTGGCGGCACCAGTCTGGAAACCCTGAAAGCCATGTCGGAGCAAATGGGCCTGACGGAGTTTGTCGATTTCTACGGTCGCGTACCCGACGATAAGATGGTCGATATTCTGAACACCGCCGATGTCTGTGTGAATCCGGATAAATTCAGCGACCTGAACAACCTCTCGACGATGAACAAAATCATGGAGTACATGGCCCTGAAAAAGCCGGTTGTACAATACGACCTGAAAGAAGGCCGTGTGTCGGCACAGGAGGCTTCGCTGTATGTCAGTCATAACAATGTCAGTGAGTTTGCGTACCGCATTGAATGGCTGCTTGACCGGCCGGAAGAACGGAAACGGATGGGCGAGTACGGCTACCGGCGTGTATTAAATGAGCTTTCGTGGGAATTTGAGCAGGTCAAGCTGCTGCGTTTCTATGGCCGGGTGCTGAACCGAACGGTAACCGCCCGGGCCCAAACCCCTGTTTCTGTCGAGTTATGAATTATTTCATCAGTCCAACCACGGGCGTTCCGCCGGTTCTGATCACGACATTGCGTGAGCTGAACTTTCGCTTTATGCTGCTACAGCAGGGCGAACGGAATCCGATTAAATCAAAGGTTGGGCTGGGGCTGGATTTTATCAGAGACAGCTGGCACCTGTTCCGGCAGCGGAGAGCGTTGCAGGATGCCGGCGTTATTGTTGTCAATTCATACGTTGCCCTATCGGTGCTGTTGCTGCACCGGCTGGGACTGATCCGGTACCGCAAGCTGATCTATTTCGGCTTTTTTCTGCATGCGCCGCGCTACTTCCCGCTGTTTCGCTGGTTGTTCCGCATGCTGCTTACCGATCAGGATATTGTGCAGGTGTTTTCGCAGCATGAGCTGAATCTGTACCAGCAGAAGCTTGGATTGAAAAAAAGCCAGCTGCTGTATGCTCCGCTGCCGTATCAGCCTGAGCAAAAGCCGGCTGCCACGTTGCTTACTAGCCGGCTGCCCGCAGAGTACTTCTTTGCCGGTGGCTACACCAACCGCGATTATGCTGCCCTCAT
Organism: uncultured Arsenicibacter sp.; assembly: GCF_945952095.1. Classification (GTDB taxonomy): domain Bacteria; phylum Bacteroidota; class Bacteroidia; order Cytophagales; family Spirosomataceae; genus Arsenicibacter. Next base: position 25,840 of record NZ_CAMFHL010000067.1, read on the forward strand.
ACGGGTGTTTGCGCAGCGGTCTGAGCAGCTGGTGATTTGTGGCGCAAGTCTGAATGACGACCTGCCGACCGGAAAAACCTACGGTAACATCACGGTATTCCGCGACTTGCCACGGGCTGAATTTAAAGAACTGGTGGCACATGCGCAGGCGTGTCTGCTGCCCATTAAAGATGATACCGGTGCGGCCGGACAGTCGTTTGTGCTGGAGGCGATGGCTTTTCAGAAAGTAGTTATCGCCACGCAAACCCACGTCCTGACCGAACTGATTGAAGACCATGAAACCGGTTTTCTGCTGGCGGATATGGAAACCGAATTACCACAGCTGCTCCGCAAGCTCCGGACCGGTCAGGTTGATCCGGCACAGATGGGCCGGGCAGCATACCGCAAACTGGTCCGCGACTATTCAGAACAGGCATTTGCCGATGTGCTGGAACAGACGATCAGACCTTATTCAGAACAACAGACGTATCAACAACAGTAACGGAATGATGAGCCGGAACACATACACGATGGTGTTTATGGGACTGCTGCTGACCGCGCTGCTGTTCCACTTCGGGGATTTGCAGGGTATATCGAGCGTGCAGAAAGCTGAAGCCCCGAACCACGTGCTGTTTTTTGCCCTGGTATTACCCGTGCAGATCGGCATCATGGCCTGGTTCGGCTACCTGCGCCACCTGCAGGTCTTTTTCAGGTTCAGGGTTGGCCTGAGCCTGTTTGTACTGACAGCCCTGCTGGTGAGCCTCGGCCGCGACGATGCCGCATCGCAGGTCAGGAATGCCTTAAATATTATGCTGAGCTACATGGTTATTCTGGGCTTTTGCGCCATGGCTTATGCCATTGATTTCCGGAAGGTCATGCAGCTGGTAGCCGTATTTGTGGTATTCGTCTTCTTACCGGCCACGGCGTTTACCCACCTGACCAAAGTCGGGCCGCTGGTGCTCTTTCCTGACCGGACAACCGACAACATGCTGCGCTTTGGCGGAATGCTGTACTATGCGCATACGGCGATGGTGCTCGGCGTGGGCGGCCTGTTTGCGCTCTGGCTGTTGCTGACGAGCGACGCCCTGAAAGACAAAATCTGGTACGGCTTTCTGTTCCTGATCGCCAACGTGTTTCTGGTCTATACCGATTGCCGGAGCGCGTGGGGCGGGGTGGGTTTATCCTATATATTACTGGCCTTTCCGTATCTGTCGTTACGGGCTAAATACATCATAGCCGGTTGCGTTATTCTGCTGCTACCGGCAGGCCTGCTTGGCAAGAGCCTGCTGGCCAAAAAGGTAGCAACCAACTACAATACCGAAAGTGACTTCCAGTTCCGGATGAGGATCTGGCAATATGCCATCCGGGGTATCGAGCGGCAGCCCATCACAGGCTATGGCTCGAAAAGCTTCTTGGAGTCTGACCACAAAGCCACAACCGACCTTGACGAAGAGCTCAACGACCCGCACTCGGCCACCATCGGGCTGGCCCTGCAAAGCGGGCTGCTGGTGGTTCTTATTTTTTATGTGCTGTTCGGCCAAATGGCCGTGCTGTGTTACAAACATGCCCTGGGCGCTTACTGGTCAATGCTGAGTTTGTGTGTGTTCTGGTTTTTCGTGCCGTTTTTTTGGGGCAACGTCTATAACGGAGCCGGTGGCTTTGTCCAGCTATTTTTTCCAATCAGTTATTTCATCGGCCTGCTGCATCCCGACCTCTACCGGTCGAGGGAACAACCGGCTGACTTGATAAAAACAGTAGTACCGAAGTCACAGCCAAACGCGTACAACTATGCCTGAACAACCCTTGGTTACGATCGTCACTCCTTCGTTTAACCAGGGGGAGTTCATTGGCGAGACAATTCAGTCGGTGCTGAACCAGACGTATCCGAATATCGAATACATCATAGCCGACGGTGGCTCTACCGATCAGACGCGTTCGGTGGTGGAGCACTTTCAGGGCCAGCCGGGCCGTCATAAGGTCGATGTATTTATTCAGGAGAAGGACCGCGGGCAATCGGATGCCATCAATAAAGGATTCCGGCTCGCTAAGGGAGCACTGGTGGGCTGGATAAATTCCGACGACATTCTGTATCCCGACTGCGTGGAACGGATTGTGGCCCTGTACCGGCAAAAACCGGATGGTGCGATTTACTACAGTACCCAAACCGACCTGATCGACCGGCAGGGCCGCGTGTTTGACGGGCGGAACATTCCGATTCCGGGCCGGCCGCATCTGCTGCACCGGAAGTACGACATTGTGCAGCAAGGGTCGTTCTATGCGACCTCGCTGGTACGCGAGGTCGGCTATCTCGACGAATCGGTGCAGTACTGCATGGATCTGGATTTGTGGCTGCGGTTACTGGAGCGGGGACCGATTTACGCCATTACCGACGGGCCGTTATCGGCGTTCCGGATCTGGGAAACGACCAAGACGACCACGGGCGGCAACCGCTTCCTGACCGATATCAAAACAACCCTGCTGCGGCACGGCGCTTCGCGCTGGTCACCGTCGGTGCGGCAGGTGTATTACGAATCCGTTAAAGCATTTGTCAAACAAACCCTGATAAGCCGATGAAGATCGCCCATCTTACCTTCAGCTTTGAAACCGGTGGTTTGCAGACCATGCTGGTTGATATACTGAATGAGCAATGCCGGCAGCATGACGTATCGCTCATTATTATCAATGACTTTTATGACCGGCCGCTGATCAGCGAAATCGACAACCGGGTGCGGGTATTCTGCCTGAACCGGAAACCCGGCAGCCGCAATCCCATTCCGTTGCTCAAACTAAACGGGCTGTTATACCGGCTTGATCCGTGGGTGGTGCATTGCCATAACAACGAGCTCATCGGGCTGCTGGCTCCGCACTGGTACTCGACCTGCCTGACGGTGCACGATGTGAATTACCCGAACCGGTATTTTACTAAGTATGATAAGGTGTTTGCCATTTCCGAAGCGGTAGCGAATGACCTGCGGCAGCGAACCGCCGTGACGCCGGTCGTTATTCCGAATGGCATCAATATCCGGCACATCCAGGGGCGGGATCCGGTAAGGGGTACGTCCCTGGATGTGCCGGTTTTCCGCATGGTGCAGATCGGCCGGCTGATGCATAGTAAAAAGGGGCAGGATATCCTGTTGCAGGCGCTGGCTATTCTGGTGCATCAGCAGGGCATGAAGCGGCTCCGGCTCGATCTGATCGGCGAAGGAGAATCGCTCGGCTATCTGAAGGAACTGGTCAGCTCACTGGATATCGCCCCCTATGTTTCGTTTCTGGGCCTGCGTAGCCGTGAGTTCATCTATGCGCAGTTCCGGAGTTACGATTTGCTGGTACAGCCATCCCGTTATGAAGGGTTCGGGCTGACTGTGGCAGAAGCCATGGCGGCCGGTGTACCGGTACTGGTATCCGATATCGAAGGCCCGATGGAGATCATTCAGCAAGGGGTATTTGGCTGGCACTTTCCGGTGGGAGATGCTGCCGCCTGTGCCCGTCAGATTGCCCATATACAAGCGGTGTATGAAACCGAAGCCTTCCGGCAGAAAATCCGGTTTGCCAGGGAGCATGCCCAAAAATCGTTCAGCGTTACGCAGACCGCCCGTCAGTACGTAATGGCTTATTAACCAAAGTCTTCTATCCTATATCAACGATAAACAAACGATCATGAACTTAGCAACGAAAGATCAGACCTGACAATATGTTGACCGAACATCTGACGAAGCATGTGCTGCTGACGGGCCCGCACCATGTGCATAACAGGGGTGGTATTGGGGGAGTTATTGCCATTTATGCACGCTATTTCAGCCCTTTTAAATGTCTGGCATCCTATCGCCCGTTTAAAAACAAGCTGTTGTATATACCATATTTTGCGGTGCAGTACACTCGTTTCTGCTGGCGTTTGTGGCGGGATAAAGACATTGAGATTGTCCATATCCACGGAGCGGCAGAAGGGAGTTTTTACCGGAAATACCTGCTGTTTAAAGCAGCCAAAGGGTTGTTTAACCGCAAGGTCATTTACCACATTCACAGTGGCAGCTTTCTCGATTTTTACATGAGCCGTTCCTCGCGCGTGCAGGGATGGGTACGTGAAACGGTCGAAGGCAGCGACGTGGTCATCTGCTTGTCTGAAGGCTGGAAACGGCTCTACACCCGGCGGTTTGCCAGGGCGAATGTGACGGTATTACGTAACGTAGTCAGTCCGCCCGTGGTGCCGGTCAGCCGGCAGCGGACGGGTCCGCTGAAACTGCTCTTTCTGGGGCTGATCGGCGAGCGTAAAGGTATTTTCGACCTGCTCGACGTGTTCTACGAACATAAAAAAGAGTGGGCCGGTAACATTACCCTGACCATTGGCGGTAACGGCGAAACGGAGCGGGTGCAGCAGACTATCCGCGAATACGGACTGGAGGACATGGTGACGTTTGCCGGCTGGGTATCGGGTCAGAAGAAAACCGAATTGCTGCTGACGTCGGACGTGTTTGTACTGCCCTCCTATAACGAGGCATTACCCTTATCAATTCTGGAAGCCATGAGCTATAAAATGCCGGTGATCTCGACCCGCATTGGCGGTATCCCCGACATGGTCGTTCATGATCAGAACGGCTTTCTGGTAGAACCCGGCGACCGTGATGAGATTTATGCCTCTATTCAGCGGATGCTGACCGAAAACGGGCTGGTCGAAATGATGGGCCGCGAATCGGCGCGGATGATCCGTGGCTTTTATCCGGAAGCCGTTTTTACGCAGCTGGCGGAGATTTATAAAAACCTGCTGACACCAGGGGTAGTACCAGCCGGTGTCGGCAAACCTGTTAATAACCTGTGATGCTGAGTCTTGTCATTAACACCTATAACAACGAGAGCGATATTGCCGATTGCATCCTGAGTGCGCTGCATCTGGCCAATGAGGTGGTCATCTGCGATATGTACAGCACTGACCAAACCGTTGCTATTGCGACATCGCTCGGGGCAAAAGTTGTCTATCATAAAAAGGAACCGGTAGCCGAGCTCGCCCGGTATACGGCTGTTTCAGCCGCGTCAGGCGAGTGGGTTCTGGTCCTGGATGCTGACGAGCGCATGGCGCCCCAAACGGCAGATAAGATACGGGAAGTGATCACGCAGGCGTACGATGCCGTGTTCCTCTGGTCGAAAAATCTCTACTTCGGGGATTACGTAGAACACGGAGGCTTCTTTTATGAGCAGGTACGGCTGTTCCGGAAAGCGTTGTATCTGGAG
>NZ_CAMFHL010000068.1 GCF_945952095.1 uncultured Arsenicibacter sp.
CACAAAGCGTGGTTGTTGTCAGACCGCTGGTAGTGATTGTCGGAATCTTGACCGTTACGGTGGCGGTAGCCGGGTTACCTGGCAGACCGCTGCCGCATACGTTGGATACGCTGGCCACCTGGAAAATAGTGGTTTGTGCCGGTGTTACGTTCACCGTTGACAGGGTATCCTGCGCGACGCCGAAGGTTCCGTCAGACAGCGTATAGCTAAACGGCGGTGCTCCGGTAAACTTCAGTTGCAGCGGCGCGCTGATTCCCAGATTCACCGTGGTGGAGCCAAGCAGCGAAAGCGTCGGGTTGGTATTAACAATCAGCTTGATGGATGCCCGGGCACTGGCGCAGCCATTCTGCCCGATCTGATACACGTAGAATAAACGTCCACCAGCCGGCGTTGCGTTAAGCGTGAACGGAGTTGGTGCTTCATTGGTAAGCGTCCCGTTCGGATCGATCCAGCGGAGGCTGGCGCCTGTCGCGGCAACGGCTGTCAGCGGAACGGCTACGTCATTCCGGCAATAGGTAACGGTCGGAATCGGCGTACCCGGAACCGGTGTGCTCTGAACGGTTACCTGTAAGGTTGCCCGCGCACTTTCGCAGTTATTAACTGTCTGGGTTACCTGATAATTGATTACTGTTGCCTGATTGATAGGCGGTGTCGGAGCCCCCGGAAACTGATTCCCGTCCACATTATACCAGCGCAGGTTAGCACCGGCAGCACTGACTGGAGATACGCTCTGTGCCGGCTGATCCTGCTGAATCTGGCAATAGGCAACATTAGAAACGTTTGGTGCCGGTGGCAGCGCAATGATGGTTACCGGCAACGTGGACCGCGGGCTTTCGCAGCCATCCAGTGACTGACTTACCTGGTAATTAAACGTACCGACGTTGTTGGTCGGCGGAGCCGGTGAGCCTGTAATGCTGTTGCCGTTCGGATCGAACCATCTCAGGTTTGTGCCGGACGCGATGAGTGGCTGAGACGGTGCATTGTTACAAATGTTGACGGCTGTCACACCAGGCGCGCCCGGTGTCGGTTTCACGCGGACACTGAGCGTACCGCGAGCACTTTCGCAGCCATCCAGCGTCTGGCTTACGTAATACGTGTAGGTTACGTTGCCAACGTTGTTTGGGGGTACCGGTGCATTTGCCGATGCTGTTCCGCCCGAAGAACTGCCATACCAGTTGATGGTCGCGTTTGTTACCGGTGTAGCGGTTAGTGTGGGGGCTGTATAGTTCTGGCAGAAGGTTGTTTCCACCGTTCCCGGCACGCCTGGTGTAGTTTTCACGGTTACCGGAATGGCCAGTCGTGTACTTTCGCAGCCGCTGACCGTCTGGGTAACGTAATAGTTGCTTGTACCCGGCGTACTTGTCCCCGGGCGTGGCGCCACTGAGCTTGACGTGCCGCCGGTTGCATCCGTACCATACCACCGCAGGTTCTGCCCGGTTGCCGACAATACAGCCGCCGTTACACCCTGACAATAAGGAGAAACACCCGCAGCTGTTGGTGCGGCAGGTACCGGTGAAATATTGATGTTAACGGTAGCTTTACCGCTCACGCAACCGTCACCGGTTGTCTGCGTAACATAATAGGTGACGATACCGGTAGTCGCCGTTGGCGGGGTAGGCGCTGCGGTCAGGACATTATTGGAAGCGTCATACCAGGTCAGATTCTGCCCGCTGGCTGTTAATTGCTGGGCCGGAACATTCTGGCAATATTGCGTTGAGCTGGTTACAGACGGAGCTACCGGCGTACCGTTCACGCGGATTGAATAAAGCGACGGAGCACCCAGACAGCCATTGGCACCGATCTGACGGATGTAATAATTGTACGGCGCTGAACGGGCAATATTTGGTGGGGTTGGCGTCGGAATCGGAAGCGTTCCATCCGGATCGATATACCAGCGGATCACGGATGAACTGTTTACTGATAATGAACCTGGCCGGCTGGTTTCACAATAGGCAATGGAAACCGGTGACAGCTGCCCCGGCGATTCCAGCACGGTATAGGTCATAGTGGCCCGTCCGCTTACACAACCATTGTTATTTTGCTCAACTTTATAGGTGCTTGTGCCTGCGCTACCTGCTGAAACTGTTGGAGCCGCCCCATTATTAGGTAGCAGATTATTGTTACCATCGTACCATCTGTATGAGCTGCCGCTAGGTGTAAGCGTTTGGGCCTCACTCCCCTGGCAAACGGTCTGAGACACAACTGTTGGTGTTGCCGGCGTAGTGGTGATGGTTACTGTAACCGGTGTCTTGTTGAGATTCGCGCAATTGCCAATGATCGCCTCCGCGGAGAATGTTCCTGAAGTCTGTGTCGGGTAAGAAGGTCCGGATCCTACCAGGGTACTGCCCGAATACCAGCGTATAGATGACCCGCTGGTGCCGGAGGCAGCCGTTAGGGAAACGGTTTGTCCGCTACAGAACGGGGCAGGGCTGGCAATGCCAGCTGAGGGTTGAGCAGGACGTGGATTGATGGTCATAACCACGGCGCCAACACTACCGGTTACGGCAGGGTTGGTCGCTACTACCCGGATCCGGTATGCTGTGCCCGCTGCTACATTAAGGGGAATGTTGCTGCTTATCGCTGTCGTAACGATGCTGCCACTGAATGTAGTTGTTAATGTACCGATAACAGTTGGCGCAGCAAAGTTTCCGGACGGGTCTGAAAGCTGGGCCTGAAACGAGTTACCGCTGTTGAACGTACCGGTAAATGAAAAAGGAACCGAAGGGGCATCACCCGCGCAAAAACTGTTAGGGCTTACAGATCCTGTCGTAATTGTCTGTGCAAAACTACTGCCGCTGCCAATCCACCACACGAACACAAGCAATCGTAATAACCAGTAAAGCTCTCTTTTTTTCATGTAAAATTACAAGAGGTAGTTTTGGGCTTAAAGTTAGTCAGGTTTTATGATAATCTGCTTTGAACCTATCATATACTACACCGGATACCGGCCGAACCCGCCTGGCTTACGCAGGAGAAGGTCGGTCATTCTAAAAAAAAAGAAAATTTTTTGTGGAAAGCTGCCGGCTGCTGCATCTGGTAAGAAAAGGTGCTTCTGTTGCCTTGTAACAACGTATGGGGGCATCATCCAATGAACCTTAACAATTATTTTATGAACAAAGCACCCCCATAAAATCCAAATTAGTTTGTGCTGAAGATATGCTCTTTGACATTTTGTTAAGCTGAGAAACAAGGGCTTATTAGCCAATATGTAACTGGCCTAAGGGGCAAAATAAAGTTACTATTGTGCAACAACGGGCTGGCGAAGCAACGTATGAAGTAAAATTTTGACGGAAAGATTTGCATTAGATAATCTCCAAATTGATACTTTTGTAGTAATCTGAAAGGAAGCCGCCCAAAATTTTATTTCAGAAATCACAACAAATTTAAAATTTTCACTTTTTTTGCCAGCAAAACCAAGTTTCAATTTAACCCTACAGTAAGTTCAATGAAAACACAAACTCCATCTTCAGCACCCGCCAAAGCAGCAGCTCCTAAGAAGAAATCAGGTGGCTTGAACCCAGCTTTTGTGCTTCCGGTTCTTTTAGCTATCGGTATTTTGACTTACATCTTCGTTTTTGGTGACGGAAGCCACTTCCAGGAAGGTGACAACACGAAAGAACCTCTGCCAGGCGACTACTTCGGTACCGTTTACAAAGGTGGTTTCATCGTACCTATTCTGTTTACGTGCTTCCTGACAGTATTGGTGTTCTCGATTGAGCGTTTCATCACTATCGGCCGTGCTAACGGTTCAGGTTCGATCGATGATTTCGTTCGTAAAGTGAAAAGCCAACTGGACAAGAATGAAGTTGCCGCTGCTATTCAGGAGTGTGACCGTCAGAAAGGTTCAATCGGTAATGTTGTTAAAACTGCGCTGTTAAAATATCAGCAGCTGGCAACAGATCCTGAGCTGAACAAAGAGCAGAAGCTGGTAGCGCTGCAGAAAGAAGTAGAAGAAGCGACTACACTGGAGCTTCCAATGCTGGAGAAAAACCTGACAATTATCGCGACGCTGGCATCAGTATCTACCCTGATCGCCCTGTTAGGTACCGTACTTGGTATGATCCGTGCCTTCGCGGCGATGGGTGCTACCGGTCAGCCTGATACAGCCGCCCTGTCAACAGGTATCTCTGAGGCCCTTGTAAACACGGCCCTCGGTATCGGTACAGCGGCGATCGCGACGATCATGTACAGCTACTTCACCAGCCGTATCGACGTACTGACGTACAACATCGATGAAATTGGTCTGAGCATCCAGCAAAACTTTGCTGCTCACTATTAATCCTGTGCCTCTGAGGCCAATTAAACCGAAACGAACGCAATATGCCTAAGGTCAAAGTAAAACGCGCTAGTTCCGCGGTAGACATGACGGCGATGTGTGACGTGGCGTTCCTTCTGCTGACATTCTTTATCCTGACGGCCCAGTTCCGGGCACAGGATGCAGCAACGATCGAAACGCCATCATCGATCTCCGGCATTAAAGTTCCTGATAAGGATATCATGACCATCGCGCTTGACAAAGACGGTAAGGTCTACTTTGGTATCGACAATCAGCAACACCGCCTGGCTATGCTCGATAACATCGCTTCAGAAAAAGGAATTTCCTTTACTGACAACGAAAAGAAAGAATTCATGCTGATGTCAAACTTCGGTTTGCCGATCAACCAGCTGAAATCTTTTCTGTCGCTGGAGAAAGAGCAAAAAGCAAAAATCAAGCAGGCGGGTATCCCGACTGACTCGACTGGTGCAGGTCCGTCAAACGAATTGAAGGATTGGGTTTATAACGCCCGTAAAGCCAACAACGATCTCCGGATCGCATTGAAAGGCGATAACCTGGCGAAGTTCCCGAACTTCAAAAACGTACTGGCTACGCTTCAGGCGCAGAATATTAACAAGTTCAACCTCATCACCGGTACTGAAGCCCCGCCAGCCGGCTGGAAGTCAGACGAATAATAAACGTTGAAGTCATAAGGTACAGCTTACACACCCTGTAAGCTGAACACTTTTCGAAACTATGGCAGATATAGACACCTCCGGTGGTGGTGGTAAGAAGGGTGGTGGTAAAGTCCGCAGTAAAAAGGCGTCAACCCGCGTGGATATGACCCCAATGGTGGACCTTGGCTTTTTGCTTATCACTTTCTTCATTCTTGCTACCACCTTAAGTAAGCCGTCGTCAATGACGCTTAACGTGCCGGACAAGACAAAAGAAGAGAAAACGGAGCCTATTAAGGCCTCCAACGTAATGACGATCTTCCTGGGAGACGATAATAAAGCCTATTCTATTTTCGGTAAAGCAGCCAATGAAGATCCGGAAATTAAGACTACAGGCTATGGGTATGAACTGCGTCAGCTGATTCAGAACAATGCCCGCACTGTTCCCGGAGACAAGTTTGTCGTTGTAATCAAGCCAACTAAACAAGCCAACTATCGTAATATGGTTGACGTGCTGGATGAAATGGCGATTACAAAAACAAAACGCTATGCACTTGTGGATGAGTTGACGGCTGATGAGAAGAGTCTTCTCAAGGATAAAGCAAAATTAGATATCTAACCATGGCAGAAGCAGTAGCAATTGATCCAAAAGCAACGCTTGATGATATAGTCTTTGCGAACCGGAATAAAGCCTATGGTGCGTACTCGCTGCGGAAAGAATATCCGAAAATTGTAACCCGTGCGCTCATCATTGGTGGTGTACTGTTTACATTGGGCGTCCTTTCTCCGACAATCATCAGCGTTCTGACGCCTGAGGCTGAAGAGCAGGCAATGGTTGAGGTTGACCTGATGAAGTTACCTCCTCCGCCAATCGATCCGAATGAACCGCCGCCACCGCCGCCGCCGCCGGTAGAATTACCGAAGGTGAATACGGTGAAGTTCCTTCCGCCGGAAGTAAAACCGGATGAAGAGGTTCCGGAAGAAACACCGCCTCCTGCTGTTGAGGAACTGAAAGAAGCCGTTGCTGCGGAAAAAACGCAGGAAGGTGATCCTAACGCTGAAGAGGTTATAGTAGCACCGGAAGAAACCGCTGCCCCTACGAAAGTAGAAGCGGCCGTTGAAGCCCCTGCTCCGAAAGAAGAAGAAGTATTTACGATCGTAGAACAGCAGCCTGAATTCCCAGGCGGTATGAGCGCTCTTGGCCAGTTCCTGGGCAAGAACATCCGCTACCCGGCCGCTGCACAGCGGGCTAACATCTCAGGCCGCGTATTCGTAAGCTTCGTTGTCAATACTGACGGAAGTATTCAGGATGTTGCTGTGTTAAAAGGCTTAGGCTTTGGTACGGATGAAGAAGCCATCCGGGTTGTTAAATCAATGCCGAAATGGCGCCCTGGTAAACAGTCGGGTCGTGCGGTACGGGTAAAATACAACCTGCCTATCAACTTCACACTGGAATAACCGGATCTGATACGATGAGGATTTTCCTCTGAATCAACAAAAAGGGTGGTCACTGTCATGGTGATCACCCTTTTTAACTCTCTGCCTTTCCGGCAATTAAGACTATGCAACAACGAAGCCGTGTTCCCGAACGCCTTACCCTGATTATTGCCGTACTCGCTTCGGTGACCTATCTGGGAACGGGTATTTTTTTGATTGTTACCACTGATTCCTACTGGATCCTGCCGCCGCCGGGGGTATTACGATACGGCCTGGCCGTGCTGCTGATAGCCTACGGAGCCTTCCGTACATTCAGGGCCTATCAACGGTTCCGGGAAGAATTTTAACTACAGAAGATACATTAAACCATCAGGGTATTTTCTGATCTAACAGATAACATGTATCTAATGAAAAACGGACTTAAAGGTATTTGCCTGGGACTGTTGATTGGCGGAATGTCAGGTTGTTCGGGTAATCAGCCCCTCGACTCACCGTCACGCGGGACAATTACCGTAGCAGTAGATGAATCGTTTAAACCATTGGCAACGCAACTGACAGATGCGTATTCCGGAATTTATCCGGAGGCTCATTTTGAGCTTAAATATCGTCCGGAACGTGAGTCAATTGCCATGTTGCTTAAAGATAGTGCGCGCCTGGCGTTTACAACACGCCCGTTGACAAAACAGGAACAGATCGCTTTTGATCAGCAAAAAGTTATCGGTAAGGCGGTGAAAATCGGCACAGACGGCGTGGCACTTATTGTCAGTAAAAATAACCGTGACAGCCTGATTACGATGAGTGAGCTGAAGGGGATTTTCTCCGGACAGCTGACGCAATGGCCTCAATTAAAAGGTGCCACTGAGTCAGGGCTGATCACCCTGGTATTTGATAACAGTAATTCAAGTAACTTGGATTTTATATTACGCACGTTTTCGGTAAGTGATGTCAGTAAATTACGGATATATACTGCCCGTTCGAATCAGGATGTGATTCAGTATGTCCGGAAAAACCCGACAGCGCTTGGCTTTATTGGTGTTAACTGGATTAGTGATGGTGATAACCCGTTAACGGGTGAATTATCGGCTGATTTGCGTGTTCTCGGGGTTTCAGATAAAGACAACCCTACATCGTTAAAGGATTATTATCAGCCGTTTCAACGGAATCTTGGTCTGGAAACGTACCCGCTGCGCCGGCCTGTGTATATTCTGAGCCGGGAAACACATCCTGGTCTGGGCAGCGGACTGATCAATTATATTGCACGGGACGCCGGTAGTTTGCTCATCGAAAAATTAGGTCTTTGGCCTGTTAAGCCATATAACCGAGTGGTTTATATCAGAAAGTGAGTAAATTTTTTGGTTTGCCAGCAATTTTTTAGATTTGCTTAATGTTTCTTAGTAACACAACTTTTTTCCAATTTCTCAACCTGAATTGCATGATGAAAATGCATAAAAAGTCGCTTTTGGCGGCTCTGGTTATCGGTGCTACGTTTACAGCACCCGTGTTTGCGCAGGATGTACAGTCTGGTTTAAAAGACCTGGAATCGGAGCGGTTAGCGAAAGCGGAGCAAACGTTTACCCAACTGGCAACAAGTGCTCCTACTGCGGAAAATCAATTCTATTTAGGTTATTATTATCTGCGCACCAATCAGCCTGACAAAGCAAAAGCTGCTTTTGAGAAAGGTCTGTCTGTTGACCCTAAAAACGAATTAAATAACATCGGGTTAGCTGGTGTTGCACTGGCGAAAAAAGATGCGCCTGCCGCTATTGCGTTGACTGACAATGCAGTGAAGGCAACGAAAGGCAAAAACATGGATGTTCTGTTCCATGCCGGTGAAGTTTACACATTGTTTTATGATGACAATGGCGTAAATGATCCTGCCAAGGCGTTGTCGTACCTGGAAGCAGCCGCTAAGCTGGATAAGAAAAACACAAATGCTGAGATCAAAATGGCTATGGGTGACGCTTACTTCATCAAAAATGATGGTGGTAGCGCTGTGAGCCGGTACGAAGATGCGTTGATGATCAGCCCTAACCTGGCAGAAGCTAATTACAAAATCGGTCGTCTGTACCTGCGTGGTAAGCAGTACAAACTAGCTCAGGAATATTTTGACAAGGCGATTGCCAACGATCCTGAGTTTGCACTGACATACCGTTCCCTGGCTGACGCCCTGGCGGGTGCACGTGCCTACAAGGGCGCTGCCAAAAACATGGAGCTGTACGTACAGAAAAGTGGTACGACTGATCCTGAATACCTGACTAACGTAGCTAAGTTTTACTTCCTTTCTAACGATTATCTGAAAGCAATCAGCTATCTGGATCAGCTGAAAGGCAAAGTAAACGATCCGATTATTGATCGTATGTATGGCTGGGCTTATTCTGCACTGGGCAAAACAAGCCAGTCAATCGAAGCGCTGAATCGTTTTATTGCCGCTGCGCCTAAAAAGGTTCTGTACGATGATTACGTGTATCTTGGTCGTGCGTATGGTCAGCAGGGTACACCGGAAGGTGATTCACTGAGCGTTGTATACTTACTGAAAGCTGCTCCTGAAGATACAGTGGATAACCTCTATCGTGAGGCTGCCCAGAAGCTTTACAGCATGAAGAAGTACGAGAAAGCCGGTAACATGTACCTGAAGTCAATCAGTGCCAACCGCGCTCCGGCTAAGGCTGATTACATCTTCAGTGGTGTATCGTTCTATACAAACGGCCTGCAGGCTGCCCGTGCCTATGCAAGTGATACCGCTATGGCGCGCTCAGTACGTAAGCAGAACATGATGCGTACCGACTCGGTTTTTGCGAAACTGGCAGAAATTGATTCGGCCTATGCTTCATCATACTACTACCGTGCTCAGGCAAACTATTATGCGGCTGCCACATCGGCAGAAGCATTGAGCAACCGCGCATTTGTCCCGTATGCCGAGAAGTTCATCGCGCTGGCAGGTAAGGAAATCGCTGCTGATGCTGCTAAACAACAACAGTATTCGAAAAATATGATTTCTTCATATCGTTTGTTGATCGCAGATGCAATTGCCCAGAAGGATGATGCAAAAGCGAAAAACTACGCTACAGAAATCCTGAAGCTTGATGCCAACGACAAGGCTGCAAAGGAACTGATTGAAGGCCCTGCAACGCCACCTGCCGCAACACCGGCTACAGGAGCGAAGCCGGTTAAGAAAAGCTAATAGCTATTCCGTTACTGAGGCTATAACAGAAGGCAACCCCACAAGGGTTGCCTTCATTGTTTTGTCCAAAAAATAAAAAGGCTCAGGTGATAGGATTGACAACTATTATTTTCGCGTTGGTGTCTTAACTTTGCGAAAAAAAAGTTACGGACCTTCACCCACTTTTAGTCTAATGCTTAATCTTGTACTTTTTGGCCCTCCGGGCGCAGGCAAAGGCACCCAAAGCGAAAAGTTAATCGAAAAATACAAGTTAGTACACTTGTCAACCGGTGATTTGCTCCGGTCGCAGATTGCTGCCGGAACGGAATTGGGCCTTAAAGCAAAGTCGCTGATGGATCAGGGAATTTTAGTACCTGATGAGGTTGTTATCGGCATGATTGACAGCAAACTGAACGAAAATCAGGCTGCGGCTGGTTTTATATTCGACGGTTTCCCACGGACAGTGCCTCAGGCAGAAGCACTGGATGTGCTGTTGAGTCAGTATAACACCGGTATTACTACCATGGTCGCACTGGTGGTGGAAGAGGAAGAATTAACAAAACGATTGTTGCTGCGCGGGCAGACATCAGGCCGTCCTGATGATCAGAATGAAGCACTCATTCGCCGGCGGGTGACGGAATATAACGAAAAAACAATGCCTGTCGCTGGCTATTACGAGCAGCAAGGTAAGTACGTTGCCATCAACGGTATTGGTGAAATTGAGGCTATTTTCGGCCAGATTTGCCATGCTATTGAAGCGGCAGCGCAGTCATAGACGATGTGACGGATAAATTAACAGATTAATTGAAGGCTTTTGATCCGTCACTGGGGTTAAAAGCCTTTTGTTACTATGTTATCCCGGTCCGGCATCGCTGAGTGACAGGCGAAACAGAAAAATGGCATCTTCAAATTTTATTGACTACGTAAAAATAAATTGTCGCTCCGGTGCAGGTGGCGCAGGATCTGTGCATTTTCGCCGCGAAAAGTACGTTGACAAAGGCGGACCCGATGGGGGGGATGGTGGCCGTGGAGGCCATATTATCCTGAAAGGAAATGCACAGCACTGGACACTGCTGCATTTAAAATACCAGAAACACATCAAGGCCGAGTCAGGTCATGGCGGCGAAGGTGGCCGCCGGACAGGTGCTCAGGGGGATGATGTATTTATTGAAGTTCCGCTGGGAACCATCGCCCGTCATGCCGAGACCAATGAGGTGCTGGGCGAAATCACCGAAGACGGTCAGGAAGTGATTCTGCTGCCGGGCGGCCGCGGTGGTCTGGGGAACTCTCATTTCAAGTCGTCGACCAAACAGGCTCCGGATTACGCACAACCGGGCGAACCAAAGCAGGAAGCCTGGATTATCCTCGAATTAAAATTACTGGCCGATGTGGGACTTGTTGGTTTCCCGAACGCCGGAAAATCAACCTTGCTGTCTGTCTTATCGGCAGCCCGCCCCGAAATCGGCGATTATCCGTTTACAACGCTTGTTCCGAACTTGGGTGTAGTCTCTTACCGTGATTATAAGTCATGCGTGATGGCTGACGTTCCGGGTATTATTGAGGGCGCATCACAGGGAAAAGGACTGGGTTTACGCTTCCTGCGCCATATCGAACGCAATGCTGTTCTGTTGTTTCTCGTCCCTGCCGATGTGGAAGACATCACGGCCGAATACAAAATATTGCTGAACGAACTACAGCAGTATAATCCGGAACTGATGTATAAGAAGCGGCTGCTGGCTATATCTAAAACCGATATGGTGACTGACGAAGAGCTGGCGGCACTCAAAAAAACACTCCCGCCGAACCTTACCTGTGTCTTTATTTCTGCGGTTTTACAGCAAGGTCTGTCTGAGCTGAAAGATGCTATCTGGCAGACAATTACGGACGTGCCTGAAACATTACCGACACTGTCGTAGTATAGGTTATTGCGTTTAACTGGTTCAATTTTCCGGGTGTATGATAAAAACCATGCTTGTCTGGCTGGTGGGGGTACTTGTGACCGCTCCGCTGCTACTCAGCGCTCAACAGATTCAGGTTACTTTTCCGACAACACGCGCCGTTTTTCAGCGTAATAACGCCAATGTTGCCACATTGCGGATCGCCGGTTTCTATACAGTACCGGTAACACGCATCGAAGCAAAAATGACGGCCCGCGACGGGCAGGGAGCAAGTACTGACTGGCGGGTAATAGAAGCAAATCCGGGCAAGGGTGTGTTTACAAACGACCTTTCCGATATCCGGGGAGGGTGGTATAATCTCGAAGTCCGGGGGATGAATAACGACCAGCAGGTCGCCTATACCCTTGTCGAACGTGTCGGGGTTGGTGAGGTGTTTGTCGTGGCCGGCCAATCAAACGGGCAAGGGACCGATTGGCTGCTCAGAAGCGCACCAACTGCCGGTGATGACCGTGTAAATTATGTAACCGCCGGATCGGATAAGCAGGATCTGGCTG
Source organism: uncultured Arsenicibacter sp. (assembly GCF_945952095.1). Classification (GTDB taxonomy): domain Bacteria; phylum Bacteroidota; class Bacteroidia; order Cytophagales; family Spirosomataceae; genus Arsenicibacter. The sequence continues at coordinate 11,979 of NZ_CAMFHL010000068.1, forward strand.
ATCCGGGCTATCCGGAGTTCCGGCAGCTGAATCAGGATAATATCAACAACCAGCCGTTTATCAGCCCGCGCGGCTTTGGTTCGTGGTGCTGGGGTATGCTGGGAGACCGGCTGGTGCAGCGTTTCGGCGTGCCGGTGCTCTTTATGGATGCCGGCTGGGGGGGCACGTCGATCGGTAACTGGCGGGAAACTGCCGCCGGCGGCACTGCCTACAGCGTGTATGTAAGCGGCCAGGCTTACCCGCAGGGGCAACCCTATGCGAATCTCCGGACTGCACTGCAGTTTTACACAAACCTGCTGGGTGTAAGGGCAGTACTATGGCATCAGGGCGAAGCGGATACCTATGTGGGTACCGGTACCGATGAGTATGTCCGCAGCCTGCGCTATATCATTGATAAAAGCCGGCAGGATGCCGGGAAGAGTATTGCCTGGGTGGTCTCGCGGGTATCGTATGAAAAAGACGGCGGAATACCCGGCGGAAAGATACGGCCTGAAATCATCAATGCACAGAACCAGATCATCGCTCAGGGCGGCAATGTATTTGCCGGACCATCTACCGATAACATTCAGGTACCACGGAGCCGCGCCCCCTACTTTGACGAAACACACTTTGATGCCAACGGCCTGGTAGAGGTCGCCAATGCCTGGAGTGCTAGTCTGGACGATAACTTCTGGAATAATTCACAGCCACAGACACCCGGCAGCCTGGCCAGTGTGTCAATTGACTGCGCCGGAAACAATAGTCTGGGTATTACCGTAAATGGCTCTTACAGCTCAATACTCTGGGAAGGGCTGAACGAAAACGGGCAGGTTGTGAGTCTGGACGCGGGTCAGCGGCTGGTAAAGGGTGGCAGCAATATCCGGTACCGGGCGAAACTAAAGGACGGTCTGGGCAATACAAGCTATTCGGCTGCTGTCCGGATTGCCGCCCCGCCGACAATCTCGCTTTCGGGCCCCGCTACATTTTGTGAAGGCAGAAACATCAACCTGACGGCAAGCTACGATAACAATATCAGCTGGATAAATCAGCAGACAAATACCGGTGTGTCCACCAGCAAGGTGCTGAACACAAACACGTCAGGCAGTTTCTATGTGCGTTACCGCGATGTCAGCGGCTGTGATTTTACATCGGATGTACAAACGATCCGGGTGAATCCGTTACCGGCTGCCCCGGCTATTACCAGCGACCGTTCGGCAACGTTCTGTCAGGGGGAAAGCACTGCATTACGGACAAGTACCGGCGGGGTACGGTATAACTGGAGTAACGGCGAAGGGAATCAGGCCATTGAGGTCAGGCAATCGGGTAGTTATTTCCTGACGGTTACCGACCAGAATGGCTGTAGCTCAAACCGCTCCAATACCATTAATGTGGTTGTCAATAATTTACCGCAGACGCCGGTTATCCAGGCGGGCGGACCGACCACATTCTGCGCCGATCAGCGCGTAACACTGACCTCGACGGAAGAAAATACCTACCAGTGGAGTAACGGCCAGGCAAGCCGGAGCATTACCGTGAGTCAGGCGGGGGAATATTCATTACGGACGCGGAACGTATTTAACTGTTTATCTGCACCGTCCAATGCCATTACCGTCAATGTTAATCCGTTGCCGGATGCACCGGTGATTTCGGCGCAGGGACGGACAACCTTCTGCGACGGAAATCAGGTGACCCTGGCGGCGGCAAGCCCGTTAAACGCCATCTGGTCAAGCGGCGTCACAACGCAGCAACTGACGGTGAAAACCAGCGGCACCTTTACCGCGCGGGTACAGGATAACAACGGTTGCCTGTCGCCGTTCAGCAATGCGATTGCGGTAGATGTGAAACCGTTGCCGGCCGTACCACAGTTGCAGCAGACGGGTACATATACCCTTGACGTAATCAACAACGAACCGAACACCGGTTATAACTGGCGCTACAATACCGATTCACTGACGGTGAAAACCAGTTCGATAAAAGCCGGTCGGACCGGAAATTACAGCGCACAGGCTTACCGGGTCTATGCGCCTGACCTGACATGCTATTCGGCTTATTCGCCACTGCTGGCCTTTATTCTGATTGAAAACAATCAGGGGCTCAGTATTTATCCGAACCCCAGTGCGGATAAGAAAATCACGATAGAAACGTTAACGGATGTAAAGAACGCAGCCGTCCGGATTTATACACTGGCCGGGCAGGAAGTGCAGCTTTATCAGGTTACAGACTTCTCCGAACGACGCCCGTTTGACCTGAGCAGCCTGCGGTCAGGGTTTTATATTATTCAGGTTCAGGCATCCGGATTCAATGTCGCAAAACGCGTCTTCCTTGGATTTTAATAAATATGCACAAATGCACCTCTTCCGGCATGTTACTTGCCGGGTTTGTTATTTCAATGCAAATGGTGAATTTTGTCAAAAGTGTGGCATTACCGAGGTGAGCGGTAGGAAAGGCGAATCAGTATTGTCATCGTAACAAGCATGAAAAACACTACTACCCAGAAGATTACATGTATTCTCGGGCTTCTTTGTGCATGTCTGATCCCGGCATTCGCACAGACACCTAACCCGGTTGTTAAGATTACGTATCCTGAAACACGGGCGGTTTATCAGCGGAATAATGATCAGACCAGTACAATTTATGTTTCGGGAAGTTACTACCAACCCATAGACAGTGTACAGGCAAGACTCGTCACCGAGGTTTCCGGTCAGGGCATTGACACCGACTGGCAGACCATTCAGCGGCTGCCGTCGGGTGGAGTCTTTCAGGGGCCTGTACGGGGCCGTACGGGCTGGTACAGACTACAGTTGCGGGTGATGTCGGGCGGAACCATTATCGGGCAGGACGAAGTGCGTAAGGTGGGCATCGGTGAGGTATTTATCATTACCGGCCAGTCCAACGCACAGGGCTTTCAGGACCTCGGCGCCGTTGGTGCTGCCGACGACCGGGTAAACTGTGTGGCCTACGACAATACACTGGCCAACTCGCTCGCTGATCCGCCGGCTCCGTCATTCCAGCAGCTGACCAGTACGGCCATTATCGGGCCGCGCGGGCAAAGTGCCTGGTGCTGGGGAGCACTCGGTGATCTGATTGCCAGACAATATAACTGTCCGGTTCTGTTTATCAACACGGCATGGTTTGGTACAACGAGCCGCAACTGGCGGGAAAGTGCCGATAATAAATCAACAGTTTACTGGTTCAATAACTCGGTAGCACTGCCGACGGGGATGCCATATGCCAACCTTATTATTGCGCTTCGCTATTATAACTCGCTGCTGGGCTTACGCGCCATTCTGTGGCAACAGGGCGAAAACGACAACTACCCGCTGAACATTACCCGCGAAGAATACCGCGACAACATGCAGTATATCATCAATAAAACACGGGTTGATGTCGGAGCCGGGTTTATCAACGACCGTTACCCTGCTTGGGTACTGGCGCGGTCATCCTATAACACGGGCCGCGTTAGTCTGAATGTAATCAATGCGCAGAACGACGTTATCAATACCTATAACAACAACGTACAGCCGGGACCACTTACGGATAATATTCAGATTCCGCGGCCGGGCGAAGACGTACACTTTGGCGGTGATGGTCTGCGGCAGCTGGCGCAGGCCTGGTACCAGAGCATGAGCCCGACGTTTTTTGTAAGTGCCCTGCCGGTTCTGCCGCTGCCCCAGCCAACGGTTGCGGTAGGATGCGGGCCTAACAACAGCAGTGTTACACTGACGCTGCCGGATGGCTACTCGTCGTATATCTGGAATAACAGCATTGCCGGTAAAAGTCTGACGGTAAACCTGCCTGGTTCATACAGGGCAACTATGAAAGACCGTTTCGGGAATACGTTCCTGTCACCGCTGGTGGAAGTAAAAGCGCCGATTCTGCCGGCTGCTCCGGCCATCTCGCTGGCCCGGTCGGCCTCAATCGCTGCGGCAACTGATCAGCAGATTTGTGCCGACTCGGTGTTGCAGCTGACTGGTATTACCGATGTGGCCAACCGGCTGCAATGGAATGGCGGTACGGTGACTAAAGTGTTGAATGTGGCCAGTCCGGGTAGCTATACCTTACAGGCGCTGAGTCCGTACGGTTGCCGGTCAGCAGGCTCTGCGCCGGTGAATCTGGTGGTACGTCCGCGATTGCCGCAGCCAACAATCCGTCAGGTAGGACCATATTCACTGGAGGCAACGGTGCCGTTCAGTGTTACGGGCACAACGCTGGCCTACGACTGGCGGCAGAACAATGCATCATTTGTTGCCAATCAGAACGGCGCTGTAGCCAAGGTGGCTATCAGCGGAGTATATACGGCCCGCTCGAAAGGAATTTTTACGCTGGCCAACGGTAACAACCTGACCTGCGTGTCGAACTATTCGAATTCGGTTGATTACGTGATTGATCCGAATAACCGCGGTCTGGTGGTGTATCCGAATCCGGCTACATCGCATCAGGTTTCGGTCGAAACACTGGAGGATCTGAAAAATGCTGACCTTCAGATTTATACGCTGGATGGCAAACTGGTCTATTCCGAGCACTTCGATCTGTTCAACGTCCGGCGTACGGTGAATATGCAGGGACTGGCCGGCGGACAGTACGTGGTACGGGTCCGGGCGGCCGGCTTTAATGTGGCCAAACGCTTTATTCTGACAAATTAACGGAACGAAACGACATACTGCAGCGGGCTTTGCCGGTTACTACAGGCGGCGCCCGCTACAAAAAATGCCCTTCGCAGAGAAGGGCATTTTTTGTTAAACACCATGGATCAACTTCGTGTTTAAGATTGATTAAACCTTAAAAAAAGGGTATATTTGATAGTAATTTTGCCATGCTAAACCACAGGCAGAACATCTGTCCGTGTTTAAATTATCACTAACTTGCGACGTCTTTCGCAATAAGTTATTATGAACGCATCTTACTTGCCGTCGGATTATCTCCCGGTACTGATTCAGCTGGGGCTGGCACTGGGTTTTATCATCACGACGATGATCGTAACGCACTCGATTGGCCCTAAGCGTAAAAGCCAGAAAAAAGACGATCCGTTTGAGTGCGGTATTCCTGTAGAAGGGGATGCCCGGACGCCTATTTCCATCAAATACTTCCTGATCGCTATTCTTTTTGTCTTGTTCGACGTTGAGGTTATCTTCCTGTACCCATGGGCAGTGAACTTCAAAGGTCTGGGCGTCACAGGCTTTATCGAAATGGTATTGTTCATGGGGCTGCTGTTAGCGGGCTTCTACTATATCATCCGCAAAGGCGTGCTGAAGTGGGAATAACGATTGATCTGTAATCTGCTGGGTACCAGGTGTACCGGCTGCTTACATTACTCATTATCCAGTTTACATTAGCAACATGGCATCAGACATAAAATTAGCTGAAGGCCCCCCAAGCTATGACGGCCCGGGGTTTCAGGCAACTTCATTTGACAAAATCATTGGTTTGGCCCGGGCGAATTCGCTTTGGCCTTTGCCTTTTGCAACTTCCTGCTGCGGAATCGAGTTCATGGCAACCATGGCGGCCCGTTACGACATAGCCCGTTTTGGCTCTGAACGGATCAGCTTTTCGCCGCGTCAGGCCGATATGCTGCTGGTAGCCGGTACGATTGCCAAGAAAATGGCGCCGGTTGTAAAGCAGGTGTATCTGCAGATGGCTGAACCCCGCTGGGTGATTGCCATCGGAGCCTGCGCATCGAGCGGCGGAATTTTCGATACCTACAGTGTCTTACAGGGTATCGACCGCGTGATCCCGGTTGATGTGTATGTGCCGGGTTGTCCGCCGCGTCCGGAGCAGATTCTTGAAGCCGTTATGCAGGTGCAGGAACTGGCCCATAACGAGTCGCTTCGCCGGCGAAATTCGGACGAATACCAGAAACTGCTGGCCTCGTACAGTATTCAATAGCAAAAGCGCGAAAGCACCGCCATGCGGGCGCTTCCGCGCTTTTACTCATTCACTAACTGACAATGCTTACCAACGAAGAAGTAGCACAAGATATAATCCGGAAGTATGAAAACGCCGTCGGGGAATTCGACGACCCGTTTGGCCTGCTGACGTTCACAACGAGCCGGGAAACCATTATTCCGGTGCTTGAATACCTGAAGGACCATCCGGTATACCAGATCAGCTTTCTGACAGATATTACGGCCATTCATTATCCGGACAGCCCCGATCGTGAATACTGTGTCGTGTATCACGCGCACAGCCTGGTGCAAAACTTCCGGGTGCGGATTAAAGTATACCTGACAGCGGCCGATCTGCATATCCCGACCGCAACGCCACTGTACGCGAGTGCCAACTGGATGGAGCGTGAAACCTTTGACCTGTTCGGTGTCATCTTTGACGGCCATCCGGATCTTCGCCGGATTCTGAACATGGAAGAAATGGATTATCATCCGATGCGGAAAGAATATCCATTGGAAGACAGCACCCGCCAGGACAAAATTGATGCGTTGTTTGGACGATGAATCAAAGAACGAAAAAGTGAAAGAGCGAAAGAGCGATCATACCCACTCTTTCACGCTTTCGTTCTTTCACTCTTTAAGCAGATGACTACTGAAGAACTCGATTTAGCAAATAAAGCGGGCGTTCCGGCCCGGACCGACGAAGGACCGGTACAATATGTCAACGAACTGACAACGCTGAACCTCGGTCCAACCCACCCGGCAACCCACGGTATTTTCCAGAACATCCTCCAGATGGATGGCGAAAAAATCGTGTCGGGCGAGCAAACCATCGGATACATTCACCGTGCGTTCGAAAAAATCGCCGAACGCCGGCCATTCTACCAGATTACCACCCTGACTGACCGGATGAACTATTGTTCGTCGCCGATCAATAACATGGGCTGGCACATGACGGTAGAGAAACTGCTCGGCATTGAGGTGCCGAAGCGGGCGCAGTATATCCGGGTGATCATGATGGAACTGGCCCGGATTGCCGATCACCTCGTTTGTAACGGGATCCTTGGTGTAGATACCGGTGCCCTGACCGGTTTCGTGTACCTGTTCGAAGAACGGGAGAAAATCTACGAAATCTACGAAGAGATGTGCGGTGCCCGTCTGACAACCAACATGGGCCGGATCGGTGGCATGGAGCGTGATCTGTCGGCCGAAGCCATCCGGAAAATCAGAAAGTTCCTTGCCGAATTCCCGAAAGTACTTCGTGAGTTTGAAAGTCTGCTGAACCGTAACCGGATCTTCATGGACCGGATTGTCGGTGTCGGCGGTATTTCGGCAGAACGCGCGCTGAGCTACGGCTTTACCGGCCCTAACCTGCGTGCCGCCGGCGTTGACTACGATGTGCGGGTTATGAACCCATACTCGTCGTACGAAGACTTTGAATTTGATATCCCGGTAGGGCAGAGCGGTGATACCTTCGACCGGTACATGGTCCGGAATGAAGAAATCTGGCAAAGCCTCCGCATCATTGAGCAGGCGATGAATAATCTGCCGGAAGGCTCTTATTTTGCTGATGCTCCGCAATACTACCTGCCGCCAAAGCAGGAAGTATACAAAAATATGGAAGCGCTGATCTACCACTTCAAGATTGTGATGGGTGAGATTGATGCGCCGGTTGGCGAGGTGTACCATGCCGTAGAAGGCGGCAACGGTGAATTAGGCTTCTACCTGGTCAGTGACGGAGGCCGTGCGCCATACCGTCTGCACTTCCGCCGTCCATGCTTCATTTACTATCAGGCCTACCCTGAGATGTGTAAGGGAGCCACCCTGTCGGACGCCATCGTGATCATGAGTAGTATGAACGTTATTGCCGGCGAGTTGGATGCATAATATTCAAAGAGTGAAAGAGCCAGTGAGCGAAAGAGCGGTCTTGACAACGATTGATTCGCTCAGCCTTTCACTCTTTCACTCTTTCACTCTTTTGTGACTATGACAACTGAAACAAACGCAAAGATAGAATTCACTCCTGAACGGCAGGTTTTGGCGAAAGAGATCATTGCCCGCTATCCGGAAGGAAAACAAAAATCGGCTTTGCTGCCGCTGCTGCACCTGGCACAGGAGCAATGGGGGTGGACAAGTCCGGAGGTAATGGACTATGTGGCCGGCTTGCTGGGCATTGAGCCGATTGAGGTATACGAAGTAGCTACGTTTTATACGATGTTCCACCTCGATCCGGTGGGTAAGCATGTCATCGAATATTGCCGTACAGGCCCTTGCTGCCTGATGGGCGGTGAAGATGTCTATGCGCATCTGAAACAAAAACTAGGAATAGAAGCCGGTCAGACAACATCCGACGGGAAGTTTACCCTGAAAGAAGTTGAATGCCTGGCAGCCTGCGGTATGGGCCCTGTGTTCCAGATCCGTGAGCAATATTACATGCACCTGACCAATCAGCGGGTCGATGAGATTATTGAAGAACTGTCGAAATAAGCTTTGACCGATGGGAAAGAAAATTCTGCTTGAACATATTGACGTCCCTGGTATCGATACCTACGACGTTTACCGCAAACAAGGAGGCTATACAGCCGTTGAGAAGGCGCTGAAAACAATGACGCCTGACTCAGTGGTCGAAGAAGTTAAAAAAGCAGGTGTCCGCGGACGGGGCGGTGCCGGTTTCCCGATGGGGATGAAATGGAGCTTTCTGGCCAAGCCGGAAGGTGTTCCCCGCTATCTGGTGTGTAACGCAGATGAATCGGAGCCGGGTACGTTCAAAGACCATTACCTGATGAAGCATATCCCTCACTTACTGATTGAGGGAATGATCGTTTCCAGCTTTGCACTGGGCGCTAACAAGTCGTTCATCTACGTACGTGGTGAGCTGATGTATGTGATCCGGATTCTGGAAAAAGCCATTGCTGAAGCAAAAGCCGCCGGATTCCTGGGTAAAAATATCATGGGCAGCGGCTATGACCTTGAACTGGTCGTACAGCCGGGCGGTGGTGCCTACATCTGCGGAGAAGAAACGGCGCTGCTGGAGTCGCTGGAAGGCAAACGGGGTAACCCGCGGAATAAACCGCCGTTCCCTGCTGTTAAAGGCCTTTATCAGAGCCCGACGGTAGTTAACAACGTTGAATCTATTTCAACAACGCCGTGGATTATCAATAACGGGGGTGATGCATATGCTGCCATCGGGATTGGCCGGTCAACGGGTACCAAACTGATTTCAGCGTCGGGACACATCAACAAGCCGGGCGTTTACGAAATCGAGCTCGGTGTGTCGGTAGAAGACTTTATTTATGCCGATGAGTGGTGCGGCGGTATCCGTCCGGGCCATAAGCTGAAGGCCGTTGTGGCCGGTGGTTCATCCGTACCGATTCTGCCTGCCAACCTGATTCTGAACCTTGCTAACGGCGATAAACGGCTGATGTCCTACGAATCGCTGTCAGACGGCGGCTTTGCGACGGGTACGATGCTGGGTTCAGGTGGTTTCATCGTGATGGACGAAACGGCCTGTGTGGTCCGGAATACGTGGAATTTCTCCCGCTTCTATCACCACGAATCATGCGGTCAGTGCAGCCCTTGCCGTGAAGGAACCGGCTGGATGGAAAAAGTCCTGCACCGGATCGAGCATGGTCACGGCAGCCTGCACGATATTGACCTGCTGGTTGACGTTGCCAAAAAGATCGAAGGCAATACGATTTGCCCGCTGGGCGATGCGGCAGCATGGCCGGTGGGCAGTGCGATCCGTCACTTCCGCGACGAATTCGAATGGCACATCAATCATCCGGTTGAAGCGACGCAGCCAGGTGCCGTTTACCGGGGCGAAATGGCGCTGGTGTAACCGGTAGAGCGGATCAGCCGATTCGGTTTACAGTTAAGTTGTATCAAGTATAGGTCAGTTGACCAGACGGATCCGACCATCCGTTTTACATAATTATGGAAGATAACAAACCGCAACTAGTCAAAGTCACTGTCGATGGTATCGAGGTAGAGGTGGAGCCGGGAACAACGATCCTGCAGGCTGCCCGTAAAATCGGACCGGAAGTGGCGCCACCGGCAATGTGCTACTACCAGCCGCTTAAAGGCAGTGGTGGTAAGTGCCGTGCCTGTCTGGTGAAAGTCGCAGCCGGTTCTGCCAAAGACCCACGTCCGATGCCGAAACTGGTAGCGTCTTGTATCACACCGGTACAGGATGGCATGGTGGTTGAAAATACAACAAGTCCGCAGGTACTCGAAGCGCGTAAAGGCGTTGTGGAGTTCCTGTTAATTAATCACCCGCTCGATTGCCCGGTATGCGATCAGGCCGGCGAGTGTGACCTGCAGAACTTTGCGTTTGAACACGGAGCCGCTAAAACGCGCTACGAAGAAGAACGCCGTACGTTCGACAAGCATGACCTGGGACCGTATATCCAGCTGCACATGACGCGTTGTATCCTGTGTTACCGCTGCGTGTTTACGGCCGATCAGATTACCAACAAGCGGGTACACGGGGTGATGAACCGGGGCGATCATGCCGAAATCAGCACGTATATCGAGAAGGCAATCGACAATGATTTCTCGGGTAACGTGATTGATGTATGCCCGGTAGGTGCCCTGACCGATAAAACCTATCGGTTCAAAAACCGGGTCTGGTTCTCGCGTCCGGTAGATGCGCACCGTGATTGCCCGACTTGTTCCGGAAAGGTAACGCTGTGGTATCGGGGCGAAGAGGTGATCCGCGTAACGGCCCGTAAAAACGAGTGGAACGAGGTAAACGAGTTTATCTGCAACACGTGCCGCTTCGAAACCAAGAAAACCAGCGACTGGGTAATTGAGGGGCCAACCAAAATTGCCCGCAGCTCAGTCATAACGGCTAACAAGTACCGCGCTGACACGATCAAGCCGGATTTTGTTTCGCGGCTGGCGGCGGCTAATTATAAGCCAATCGATGATACCCGCGATACGTCGCAACTGTCGATTCAGCAATTACCACCTGAGCGGTTTGCGAGCTCAAACTAACCTGTTGCCGGTTTTTAACTTACAGACATGGACTTAACCATATTTATAGTAAAAAGCATCATTATCCTGGCTGTCTTCGGGATATCCCTGTTGATTGCGACGTATTCAACCTACGTTGAGCGGAAGGTGGCAGCCTTCATGCAGGACCGGATCGGCCCTGACCGGGCAGGTCCGTGGGGATTACTCCAGCCGATTGCGGATGCCGGTAAAATGTTTTTTAAGGAAGACTTTATTCCTGCCCAGGCCAGTAAGTGGCTGTTTATCCTGGGGCCTGCCCTGGCGATGTTAACAGCCCTGATGTCGAGTGCGGTAATTCCATTCGGCGATACCATCCGGTTCGACAACTACGAGATTCCGGTGCAGGGTATCGAGATCAACATCGGTGTACTGTACATTTTCGGTGTTGTGTCGCTGGGGGTATACGGCGTTATGGTCGGTGGCTGGGCGTCGAATAATAAATTCTCGCTGCTGGGTGCCATCCGCGCCGCGTCGCAGAATATCAGTTATGAAGTAGCGCTGGGCCTGTCGATTATCGCGATTCTGATGATGTCAGGCTCGCTGTCAGTCCGCGCGATTGTTGAGCAGCAGGCAGAAGCCGGCTTCCTGGGCTGGAACGTCTTCACGCAGCCGCTGGGCTTTATCATTTTTCTGACCTGCTCATTTGCCGAGTGTAACCGGACGCCGTTCGACTTACCGGAGTGCGAAACCGAACTCGTTGGCGGTTATCACACAGAGTACAGCTCCATGAAACTGGGCTTCTATCTGTTTGCCGAGTACATCAACATGTTCGTATCGTCGGCATTTATTTCGTCGCTGTACTTCGGTGGTTACCACTATCCGTTTATGGAGCAGATCAGCAATGCCCTGACTAATTCACTGGGTTCCGTAACCGGCCATAACGTAGCGACAGCGATCGGTACGGTTGTGTTCTTCGGCAAGATCTTCTTCTTCATCTTCTTCTTCATGTGGGTACGCTGGACCGTTCCGCGTTTCCGCTATGATCAGCTGATGAACCTGGGCTGGAAAATCCTGATTCCGTTGTCAGTACTGAACATCATTGTTTCGGCAAGCGGTTTGCTGTTCAACGGCATGAAGTACGCCTCATGGCTGATCGTTATTGTCGCAACGGTGCTGGCGGTTATGTCGAACTCACGCGCCCCGAAAGGACAGGTTTCTCCGCAACGATCTTAAACGAGCCGGCCGGACAGCCCTGTGGCTGTCCGGCCATAATCTCTTATTAAAGTATGCAACTGACGAATCGTTCAAAGCAGGTTAGCAATAAAGAAATGACGCTGGCAGAGAAAATGTATCTGCCTGCGATTACGAAGGGTCTTGGCATTACGTTAAAGCACTTTTTCCTGAAGAAAGCAACGAAGCCGTATCCGGATGTAAAAACGTATCTGGGGCCGGTTTTCCGCGGACACCACGTTCTGAAGCGTGATGAGCAGGGGCGTGAGCGTTGTACGGCCTGTGGTCTTTGTGCCGTGGCTTGTCCGGCCGAAGCGATTTCGATGGTCGCTGCCGAGCGTACAAAAGGTCAGGAAACACTTTACCGCGAAGAAAAATACGCCGCTGTGTATGAGATTAACATGCTGCGCTGCATTTTCTGCGGACTGTGTGAAGAAGCTTGTCCGAAGCAGGCAATCTATCTCCGCCACGACCGGTTTGTACCGGTATTCTCGGATCGTGATGAGGTAATTTACGGAAAAGATAAGCTGGTCGAGAAGTCAGATGACCGGTACGTTCGTACCAACCCGAACGTTCAGGTAACCCCGACTGAGCCAAGCCTTTCCCGTTCTGTTAGTTAAAAACAGGCACGTACAGCTAAGGACGGGGCCACCTGTCTTTTGCTGCATCGGGCTGAATAGATACGCTTTAAGAAATGAAACCTATCGAAATAGTTTTTTACGTACTCACCGGAATTACCCTGTTAAGTGCCATCACGGTCGTAACGGCACGTAACCCGATCCACAGTGTACTGGCGTTGATCGCGACATTCTTCTGTCTGTCGGGGCATTATATTCTGATGAATGCGCAGTTTCTGGCTGCCGTGAACATTATCGTGTATGCCGGTGCGATCATGGTACTGTTCCTGTTTACGATCATGTTCCTGAACCTCCGCAGGGAAGATGAGGAGTCCAAAACAAACCTGACGAAAATGGCCGCCGTTGTGGTTGGCGGTATTCTGATGGTTACGATGTTACTGGTGTTCCGGGCCGTACAACTGCCTTCGGTTAGCGAAGGTAACTTCGACGCGCGGACCGGTCTGGTCGAACAGCTTGGTATTCTGCTCTACAGCGATTACCTGCTGCCGTTTGAGCTGGCGTCAATCCTGCTGCTGGTCGCCATGGTGGGCGCCGTAATGCTCGGGAAACGCGAAGCCGGCGACCGCCACTTCTGATAAAATTTCTGTTTGCAAAGCCTGGCATACGCTGAAGGGATCTTGGCAAAATGTTTATTGAATACACTGCTGAACCGCCCGCAAGGCGGTTCACTTCGTTTAGGGGTTAACCAATTGAGTGCGAAATGAGTTGAGTTAACAGTTGCCGGTTACTGTTATGCTCAACGTCGTAAAATATCTCCTGATCACTACCTTTTGCTGCGTCTCCCGATTGCTTTTTGCTCAATCGACGGGACGTATTGAATTACCGGTTGCCCCCGAAGACACCATGAAAACGGGGCAGAACCTGCACCCGACCGAACCAAAACTGATCGCGGAAACGGATCAGCGGTTCTTTGTTTTTAAAAGCAATCTATTTCCCGGACCTGAGCGCCTTGTGACACGGGTGTATGGGGTGCGGGCCGGGGTTTTCTTCCCCTTTAACGTTAAAGTCGGTGCAGGGGCCTATCTTTCATGGCAGCGGCTGTCAAGCTTCTGGGATGGTTATATATTACAGCGGCGGCAGCTGGAATATCTGACGCTGTTTGTCGAACCGTATTATTTCCGGCGCCGGTACTGGGAGCTTAGCACACCGCTTGAAGTAGGTATCGGCCGGACGCGGTATGAGCTGATCAAGGTTGCGGACTCGCAGCCTGAAGTAAAACGGAGCATGGCTTACCCGCTGGGACTTGGCGTAACGGTGGCGTTAAAATCGCAGGCCTTTCACCATTTCCGGCCCTTCCGGTGGTTGGGGTTCAGTGCTGAAGCAGGCTACCGGCTGACACTACAGCCGGATATTCCGAAAGCGCCGATTTCGTATAACGGATTCTACTACTCCCTGGGCCCGACCTTACTTGTCAGCCGGATGTATGCCGATTACAAGGCATGGCGGGCCAGGAAGCAGCACCCGAAAAAGAAGAAATAACGCTTACCACCATTTCTGATAGCCGTCTACCGGCTTCCAGTCCGATTTGGGCTCATAATACTGCCAGAGCAGAGCACCTACTTTCCGGAGTAAAGTGGCGCCTTCATTGGTCCGTTCCCAGCTTTCGTCCTGCTGATTTTTGGTCATAATGCAATACACGTATTCGCCGTGAGGGGCATGCACCAGCACCACCTCTGACCGTGACCGGTTGACGGCCCCGTTCTTTGTCGCAACCTTAACGCCCGGAGGCAGCTGTGACAGCCCGTCACCATCCCAGAACTGCCGGCCCAGGTTGCGGTACATCCGGTCGCTGGCATAGGGGCTGATGGCTTTGCCCTGCCGGATATACAGCAGCAGTTCCGCCAGTTCATGCGGTGTGGTTTGTCCCCAGCCATATTTCGGGCGGAAGGCTTCGCGGCCCGGCGTGCGGGAGTTGACGCGGGTTTTGCTGAAACCGTTGGTATCGAGCCAGCTATTGATGGCCGTTCCGCCGCCGGCCAGCGCCTGGCACCATAAGCTGCCAGTGTTGTCGCTGATGGTTTCCATGAGCATTACGATCTGACTCAGCGGAAATTTAGCCCCGTCTTTCAGTGACCCGACAATGCCGTCATCATAGTGCAGCGAATCTTTATAAACGATTTCCTGCTGGTAGGTCAATCCGCCCCGGTTTATTTTGTCGAACAGACCGCACATGATCGGAATCTTGATGGTACTGGCCGTCGGGAAAGTCGTATCGGCGTTGATACTGACGGTTTTGCCGGATTTGATGTGATGGACATAGACCCCGGCATCGCCCCTGAAACCGGCCATTACCTCCCGCAGCAGGCGTTCGAGTTTCGGGTCATTTTTCTGGGCGAAGGTCTGCAAACCAGCGGTAAAAAGGATACTGAAGCAAAGGCAAATACGGAAAAAATGCGTCATGGAAATGATGGTTGTTTGGGAATGATTTTTTGACAGGATTACATGATTGGGACAGACATCCTGTAATCCTGTCAGCATAAACTAAAATTGTCGGACAAATTTGATATGCGTGGGCGAGAAACCGGTCTGCTCATAAAAGCGTTGGGTATCAAGTCGTTTTTTGTTGGTCGTAACCTCCAGATTAACCCAGCCTCGGTCTGCCGCCAGTTGAAGAAGCCGGTCAATCAGTTGCCGGCCAATCCGCTGATTCCGGCAGGCGGGCGATACATACAACTCCTGAATTTCGCCGACCCGCCCTACATGATGCAGCAGGAGCTGGGTATGGCAACTGACGTAACCGATGATTTCCTGATCTGTCTCGGCAACCAGGTAATGGTAGTCCGGATGGTCCAGGTTGGTCTTAAAAACGGCATCGAATTTTTCGCGGTCGAGTGTTTCCTCTTCTAGGTCGCAGAGAAAAGCATAAATTACCGGACAGTCGCTGAGCGTAGCAGGGCGGATGTGCATAACATAACAGGTTGAGCGTTAATGGAGAGCAACCAGTTCAAGGCTTTTCAGAACAATGTCTCCCATGGTTCGGCAGGTCTGAAAACCGTTGTGCCGGTAATGCCGGGCAAGCGCTTGTTTGAGCTGCTCGGTATGTGCCGGTGTTGAAATACTATCGTTCCGCATGGCTTTCATCAGGTCATCAATACGGACTTTTTCGACCCGAAGCCGGCCTGCAATCAGCGACCGTTCCTCAATTTCGTACTGCCGTACACTTTCAGGGGTCATATACTGCATGCCTAACTCGATAATCGGTTGGTTCTGCTTGTAATACTGCGGCATATACACCGATTTGCGGCCTTCATACGATTGCTGATCGAAATCGATAGCCCGGATCCGGTAATAGACCTCGTCAAAGTCAGGGGTGATATCAACCACAAAATTGCTCGAATGCATATCGCCCAGCAGCCGCACAAAGCACCGTTCGTTGAACTTGACGAACTCCTTACACAACCGGGTCGGGTTCAGGTTCGGGTCGAGCATCTGGTTTTTAAAGAACGCATCGCCCGGAATCCCCGCAATATGCTCTTCGATCAGCGTGTGGTCGTTGGTCAGGTAGCTTATCCGGTTGGGTGACAGAATATGCTCCAGTTCGAGGCCGTAGACGCGGGATGCATCGGCGTTTTTGACATAGAAGTAATCGAACAGGTCATTGACCTTATTCCGCACCCGGACACGGAACGGCTTGGTATTGCCATAACTGCACAGATCAACCCGGTCGATGGTCAGGTGGCCCATGACCGACATGTCGCCATCTGCCTTTAGCTGGGCATAGATGGTTTTCAGCGCCATCAGAATATCGTTCACATCGGAGCTGGGGTACAGCATTGTCTCCCAAAGTGTATCATTACCCTTAGTATCATACAGGGTAATGGCATCTTCGTAACGGAGCAGATCTGCATACTGAATCGGGAGCGATTGCTCGCGGCTGTATGTCGTGAGGTACTCCCGGAGCGGTTCGCCGATGCGGTACGTCAGCTTTTTTTTGGTGATGATGGGCACGCGGGCTGCTGGTTGATTAAGCCTGAATTTCGGCCAATCCAGGCAGATATGCAATATCGGAGGCCGGTTTCCTGCTCATCCTGCGTAAAATCAGTAGCGCTGCAACGCATCTGACTCAAAAATGTGCTTTCCCGCCAGCCCTTTCTGGGCAATACTGAACATCGCATTGGCTACCTGTGTGGCTTCAATGCCTTTGTACCTGGCCGGAATCAGCGGGGCCAGCAGCCGCATGACACCGGCACCGATGCGTTCGCCGAGCCGGAACTCGGCACGGTTTCCCAACAGCAGAGAAGGCCGGAAAATCAGCAGGGACGGATAGCCAAGCGCACTCAGATCACGTTCGAGGTCGCCCTTGACGCGGTTGTAGAAAAAAGATGAGCCGCTGTCGGCCCCCATCGAGCTAACCAGCGAAAACTGCCGGGCACCCTGGTCAAGGCCCATGCGGGCGATATCGAGCGGGTACTGGTAATCAACCTTCCGGAAGGCTTCTTTGGAGCCTGCTTTTTTAATGGTTGTACCCAGACAGCAAAAAATGTCGTCGGCCTGCGTAAGCAGACCGTTCGGGTGCTCAAAATCAAACGAAATTTCCTGCAGGCGGGGGTGTTGCCAGCTTAACGGCCGCCGTGTCAGTACTTTTACTTTATCGTATACCGTTGCGTCAATGAGCCGGTGGGTGAGCTGATCGCCCACTAAACCGGTTGCTCCGAGCACTAACGCAACTTTTGATGGAGAACTTGTCATCTCTGGTAAGGTTTTTCGCTAATTTATGGCCTGATTATAATCTATCAATCTTTTCCACAAAAACCTATTGTATGCATAAGGCCCCTCACCGCCTGATTTGGTTCGCCGGTAGTCTTTTAACGGTACTAATAGCCGCGTTTACTGTCGCAGATGATTCGTTTATTGAACATCTTGCCGGACGGCTTGTGGCCTATAACCAGCAGTTACCCCGCGAAAAAGTTTATCTGCACACCGACCGCGAAACCTACATGCCCGGCGAAACGATCTGGATGAAAGGGTACCTGTTTACCGGTGCGCTCCATACCGCCGATTCGACCAGCCGGGTGCTGTATGTTGACCTGGTTAACAT
>NZ_CAMFHL010000069.1 GCF_945952095.1 uncultured Arsenicibacter sp.
ATCGTCATCTCCTTGATCAGGTCCGGATAGTCGATCCAGTGGTAGAGGCAGCGCCGTTTGAGGGCGTCGCTCAGCTCGCGGGTCCGGTTCGAGGTCAGGATCACAAACGGTTTGTGGATTGCTTTTATGGTGCCTAGTTCGGGAATACTGATTTGAAAAGCCGAAAGTAGTTCGAGCAGATAGGCTTCGAATTCTTCGTCGGCACGGTCGATTTCGTCAATCAGCAGCACCGGCTGTTTAGGATGCGTAATCGACTGAAGGAGCGGTCGTTTGAGCAGGTAATCCGGTCCGAAGATATGGGCTTCCTTTTCAGACAGCGACAGGTGTTCGCTTTCCTGAAGTTTGATGCCGAGGAGCTGTTTCTGGTAATTCCATTCATACACGGCGGCGTTCACATCCAGCCCCTCGTAGCATTGCAGCCGGATCAGGTCAGTATCCAGCAACCGGGCCAGCGCCAGGGCTATTTCAGTTTTGCCGACACCGGGCGGGCCTTCCAGCAAACAGGGTTTTCCCAGTCTGATGAGCAGAAACAAGGCCGTTGCCAGCTCATCATCAGTGATATAGTCTTGTTTTTCGAGGCTCGACATAATGTCGTTGGGCGAATCAGGCAGAAACGGTTGCACGTTGGAAAAGGGGTTATGAAGTGAGTGTTGACACGCAAGTTACACTTTGAGTCGATTTTTGGATACGATTGCGGAATTTACCTGTGAAGCCGTGATACGATGAGTGTTTTGGACAGGATTACAGGATTGTTTGTTTTGGATAACTGCTAATACGCCTGATTGTATTCCTGTAAATCCTGTAATCCTCTCAAATTAAACCGTATGTTTGTGTAATTGATTAAGCGACTCCTCACATACGCCTTTTCGGGCTAAGCCGTTCTTCGGGCTTAGCACCGGCAGCCATCCCGCTGCCCGGCTTTTTATTGTCAATAGTTAACCAGTCTTCTATCCCTGATCCATGAATGATCAGGCAAAACCCGTGTGCCGGTACTGGTACACACAACCACAATGTCTTCCATCGAAACCAATAAATCGCTTGTCCGGGCTTTTTACCGGCAGGCCATCGGGCAAGGCGACCTCGCGTTTGCCCGGGAAATTATCGCCGATACCTATCAGCACCATTTTCGTACGGGCGACCCCACGTGGTCGCCCAAAACTGCCCCCACGTGGTCGCCTGAATCCGGCCAGCCGCCACGTTCTGCCAAAGAAACCCTGCTGGCGATGATTGCCGCCATGCCCCGTAATCCCGAACCGGTAACGCCCGCCGCCCCGCCGTTTATGCGGCTGATTGCCGAAGGCGAATGGGTCGTAACCAACATGGCATTTCAGTGGGGCGGGCAACAGCAGGTCGTGGTTGACCTGTTCCGCATCGCCGATGGTCAACTGGCCGAACATTGGGACGTAACGGCCCGTCCACCGGCTACTTCCCTCAACGGCCGTGCGCTGATGGATGGTCCGTTGCCGCTAACCGGCGATGCGGTACTGAGCCGCCGGAATAAGCAACACGTACTGGATTTCTATGCAGCGGTCATTCAGGCCGGTAACTCCGGTGCGCTGCATCGCTTTGTAGCTGAAAACCTGATTCAACATGCGCCTGACATTGCGGACGGGCGTGCGGGACTAACCCGTTACCTGAGTGCTTTAGAAGAGAAACCGGTCATTAAAACCGTTGTTGCTGAGGGCGATTTTGTCGTCGTCTTTGCGGCGATTGCCGACCGTGAATTATTTACGATCTATCGCCTGGCCGGCGACAGGATTGTGGAACAGTGGCAGGTATAATGTAAAGACCTTCCAGGAACAGGGCTGCCTGGCGACCGTCCGCGGCGGCGGTTCAAAACTTCCTGGAAGGTAAACTGTAATTGCTTATAAATCATATTTCCGCCGCGTAATGAGCCATTCCGCAAACAGCAGGTTCGGTATCCAGCAGAGCCAGGCTACAAGCTGGTAAGCGGTCGGAAACGACAGGTGGAAACCGGCCATTTCAATCGGTAACCAGAGCCGGAGGGTGATGGCCGCCGCTGTACAGGCATAACTCCGGACCATCCAGCGTTTGTGGGCCAGTACGTTTTTCTCGCGGATAGTTAAGTAAGCCTGAACGGTAGTCAGAAACCAGGCAACGGCCAGACAAGCGAATCCGGTGCGGGCAATCCAGCCTTCGTTGGCATACAGAGCGGCATAAAATGCGCAGGGCGCTGCCAGCAGAATGGCCAAAACATATACCATACCCAGCCGCCGGTGCAGCTGTAGATTCCGGTTGCGGAGACGGCGCAGAAACTGAAACGGGCCGGTGGTCAGCGCAAGGATGCCACCAACAATATGCCCGTAGAAGGCAAACTGCCACGCCGGTTGCGTGAACACAGCAGGCCCTTTGGCTGATATAACCGGAAAGTCTGTCCGGAACGAGAAATAGATACAGGCATAGAGTGCGACCCCGAACGCCAGCAGAAACAGGAGCGAACGGCGCAGGAATTTCAGCAGGATCGGCATGGCGACATCAGTCAGGATTAGTTCCAGATGCCGTTCATGGCGGTGAGAATAATCGGCGCTCCGTCGGTGATGACGATGGTGTGCTCGTGCTGCGCTACGAAACCACCCCGGTCGCCGGTCAGTGTCCAGCCGTCGGCTTCGGTATTGGCGATGCTTGAGGCCGTAGAAATAAAGGTTTCGACGGCGACGACCGAGTTTTTCCGGAAGCGTTCGCGGTTATACGGATCGTAATAGTTGGCAATTTCGTGGGGTGTTTCGTGCAGTCCGCGGCCGATACCGTGGCCGGTCAGGTTGCGGATCACGCGGTAGCCGGACCGTTTGGCTTCCTTCTCGATTAACCGGCCGATGTCGGCAATACGAACCCCGCCTTTAATCTGGCTGATGGCCCGCTGCAGAATCCGTTTCGACGCATCAACTAACTTCTGGTGGTTGTGTAGGTCGGCGCCAAGGACAAACGATCCGCCGTTATCCGACCAGAAACCATTCAGTTCGGCCGAAACGTCGATGTTGATCAGATCGCCTTCCGCCAGAATTTTGTTGGCCGACGGGATGCCGTGGGCGACTTCGTTGTTGACGCTGATGCAGGTCCAGCCGGGAAAATCGTAGGTCAGGCGGGGGGCAGAGCGGGCGCCCAGGTCCTGGAGCATTTCGCCGCCAAAGTCATCAAGTTCTTTTGTGCTCATGCCGGGCGCTGCGTGCTCCCGCATGGCTTTCAGGGTGGTGGCAACTACTTCGCTGATGATCTGCATCCCGATGAGTTCCGACTCCAGAGATATTGACATTGTTTTTTTGAATAAGGCTGTGAACCGGCAAGTTTAGCATTTGCCTGAAGGTTTGCAAGCCTCATTTAACCGGTTGGCGGGTTTTCGGGTATTTCAGCGGGTAATTGTGAGTACAATCAGCTGGGTTGTCTGCTTTGCGCTGAAATTATCATCGCTGATCAGCCAGAGCGTACGCTGCCCGTTTTCGGCCGGTCCCCAGGCCATGCCTTCCAGGTTGTCAGGGCGCAGGTAGGCATTAACGTCAAACAGCATACTTTTTTCAAATGATCGGGTCTGCTCGTTCCTGGTGGCAAGGAAGAGTTTAACACTCGTACCTTTTCCCTTACCGTCGTAGCAGCGTTCAAGCACCAGCATGTTTTGCGTATCAACACTCAGGATTTCAGAAATGCCGTTGCCGAGGCTACCATCAAACGGACTGTCGTTGGCAAGACAGGCGCAGGCATCAAACGGGTACGTGTAGAGCACTTTTCCGGCAAAGTCATAGCGGTTGGTTCTGGTGTCGAAGGGCACCTTAAACAGGTAAGTAGCCGTGGCTTTCCGGCAGTCTGTTTCGCCGCCTGATTCCAGCGAAAACCACAGGTTGTTGTCCTGATCGAAGGTCAGGCCTTCAATGCCACGGTTGTCACTTATACGCCTGTCAGCCGGCGTTTCGGTATACAGCGTTTCCGGTATCCCCCCCTGGTCATTGACCATACCGATCAGACTTTCCTGATCGCGTTCGGCCGCAAAAAAGTATTTTTTAAGCGTGGGATTGTAGCGGTACGATTCCACGTTTTCCATCCCGCTGATGCCCCTGACCGACGAAAACGCCCCCGCAGTCAGTTGAGCCGCATCGGTGGCCGTAAACAGGTAACTGGTCTGGTCGGTAACCGAATCTTTCTTTGGTTTTACGGCCCGGTCGTTGACCAGTATCCACGGTCCGCCCGGGACATACTCAATGGCCGAAATGCCGCCAAAGTGCTTCCGGTCGGCTTCTGAGGCGAGCGCACCGGCATTGAGGACAATATACTGCTTCAGTTTAACCGTTATGACTTGCCCGCATACGCTGAATGACAGGCACAGGCTAAAACAAAGCGCGAGAACGTATTTCATGGAGATCGACAGACACCGGTAAAGGGTATTTTACTTTTTCACTTTTTTAAACGCAGCCTTTTCCTCGTTCTCCCGAACCCTGAACCGGACAATCTCCTGAATCAGCGCCAGAGGCATAGGCTGATTCAGTGGAAACTGCACCGACCCTTTAGCACTCTGATAGCCGGACAATGCTTCTTCGAACGCTTTGATACCACCCGCGCCCGGATAAAAACCGATGTGGTGTTTAAAGGCGGCAAAATGAACCAGATTACCGTGCAGGTCGAAGGTCGGGATGCCGTAGCTGATTTTTTCCGTTGCGGTCGGGGCCATTTCGCGGATGGCAGCCCGTACCTGATTCAGCAACTGCTGAACGGTTTCCGGATGGCCTTCGATGTAGCTGTCAATATCAGCAGGTTTGTTTGCGTTCATTTGCATAGTGCTCTGGTTAACAGGTTTGTCTTGCTGCAAAGATAGGGGAATGCAACCGCAACAGGCAGGCAAATTGCGCCAAACAGAGGGGGATTTGCGGCTGTTTCGTAAGGCTAAAAAATGAACTCCCCGAAAGTTTTGAACTTTCGGGGAGTTCATTTTTTAGCTAAGTCGGATTTAAAATCCGGAATAGCAACTAATCCGGAATGGCGTTTAGCCTTTAAACTCCCAGCCTTTTTCGTATTCGCGGCTCCAGAGCTTCATGGCTTCCTTGTCGCGGATATGGCCGGTTTTAGTATCTACCGCAAACGATTTATTGGTCCGGTACGAAATATTGGCCAGGTGGCACAGGTGCGTACTCTTAGCTCCTTCGTCGATCGGCGAGTTTTGTTTTTCCTTACCGCGGATGGCTTCAAAGAAGTTCACCACGTGACGGGTTGTCATATCACCGCCGCCGCCGAGTGCCGTACCGGCTTCGTTGCCGCTGGCTTTGCTTTCCTTGATCATTTTGCCGTCGCGGTTGTAGAGGCGATAGCCGTCACGGTCAACATATACGCTGCCGGTTGAGCCGTAAATCACCGTACCACGGTCACTGCCATACGTTTTGTAGCCGTTGCGGCTCTGGCCGTCCCACTTGATGATTTTGTTGCCCGGGAACCGGAAGCTGGCATCCATGGTGTCGTATACCATCCAGCCATCGTTCTTGAAGTGGCGCTTGTCGGCTTCAACCGAAACGTACTCCGGATATTCAACCTGAAGGGCCCAGCGGGCAACGTCAAGCTCGTGTGTGGCGTTGTTGCCGCTTTCCGCCGTACCGTAAGTCCAGCCATACCAGTGCCAGTTATAATCCCAGGTATCGTGGGTGTATGCCGTGCGGGGGGCAGGGCCCTGGAACAGATCCCAGTCAAGGCCGTCCGGAACAGGGGCTTTTTTCGCAATCGGCACCTCGCCGCGCATGGCTGCATAGAACGCAATGGCTTTGTAGGCTGTTCCGATGGCGCCGTTATGAATCTGATTGACGATGTCGATGGTTTCGGCCGCCGACCGCTGCTGGTTGCCCATCTGGATAACCTTGCCGTATTTTTTCTGGCATTCCATCAGAATTTCCCCTTCGCGCGGGTTGTGGCTACACGGTTTCTCCACGTATACGTGCTTACCCGCCTGTACCGACATCCAGGTGCCGGGCGCATGCCAGTGGTCAGGGGTGGCGATGAAAATGGCATCGACGTTTTTGTCGGCCAGCACAACGCGGATATCATTTTCGAGCTTCGGCTTGTAGTCGATGTGCTTCGAAAAACGCTGCATGCCCGACTCCCGCTGCTTCTTCATTACGTCGCAGAGATAAACCAGTTCCACATTGCTGCTTTTCAGCTTAACCGGCTCGTAATAAGCACCCAGGCGACGGCCCAGACCGGCAATGGCGAGGTTCAGGCGCTCGTTGGCGCCGATGATTTTGTTGTAGCTTTTCGCCGACATGCCGTTTGCCAGGCCACCGACGGTCAGACCGGCAGCGCCGAGGGCTGCCTTCTTTATAAATTCTCTTCTGGAGTTTTCCATGTGTTATATGTAGCTTAACCCCACCCCTGGCCCCTCGCCTCAATTGAGGGGAGGGGAACGAAAACGCGTAAACACGTCAGGGACGATCCCCTCGCCTGTTTTCAGGGGAGGGGGCAGGAGGTGGGGTAGGTTGTATATTAGCTTTTGCGCTTTTTGGTTGAATCACAAACCCCTTTGAAATAACCGATTGATTCGGCGATGCCGGCCAGCGGATCTTTCATGTCTTTTTCGTATTCGAGGCTGCAACTGCCGCTGTACTTGATTTTACGCAGCATGTCAACAAATGCCGGTACGTCGATAATGCCCCGGCCGAGCTCGCAGGTTTTGCCTTCTTTCGAGGCCGCCGATACGTTTTTGAGGTGAATGTCGAAAATCCGGTCGGCGTATTTTTTCAGATCGGCAATCGGATCGTCGCCGAAACGGGCATCGTGGCCCATGTCAAAGCACATCCCCATGCGCGGATCCAGGTTCTTCACCGCGTCAATCACCGACGACGCATTCGGCCATAGCTTAATGTCCGGGCCGTGAATGTGAATGGCGTAGCGCATGTCGTATTCCTTTACTTTCTTTTCGACATACGGCAACAGGTCTTCGTTCGGAACGCCCACGATCAGTTTAACACCAACCCGCTTCGCGTAGGCAAATCCGTTGTCGATTTCCTGGGTCGTTTTCATGTAAATCGGCCCGACCGCATAGCCTGTTACGTTGGAGGCCTTCAACTGGGCATGAAAAGCGGCAATCTGCTCGTCGGTACTGTTGAGCGGCAGGTGAAAGTCCTTGATGCACAGGTAATGCACGTCGACTTTGCGCATCATTTCGAGGGCCTGATCCAGCTTGAAGTGCACAAACGTGTAACCGGCCATGCCGAGTTTAAACAGGTCTTCGGCCGGCGCGGCAGCGGTAGTTTCCGGCGCAACAGCTGTTGCCATCACGGGGCTTGCTCCGGCTAATGCCATAAGCCCGCCCGTATGTTTCAGAAACGATCTGCGTGTTGTCATATAGGAAGTCGTGAGTTGGTTGTCTTCTTTTATGCTAAGGCGCAGAAGGGGCATTTTCTACTTATTAAAAATGGCCTGCCCCTGCGATGTACGCCGTGAAGCAGGCCATTCCGGATTATAATGCCGCTACCGATTTGTCTTCGTCGATGAACAGTTGCCGGGTTTCGGCACTGTGGCCGCGGTTTTTCCGGGACAGGAACGTATACATAGCCGGAATCACAAACAGGGTCAGCACCAGCGAAAACAGGAGGCCGCCGATGATAACCGTCCCCATCGACATCCGGCTCTGACCGGCCGAACCCAGTGCCAAAGCAATTGGCAGTGCACCGAGCACCGTGGCCAGGCTGGTCATCAGAATAGGCCGTAACCGGAGCGTGGCTGCTTCGAGCGCAGCCTCTTTCACCGACATGCCTTCTTCCCGCAGCTGGTTTGCAAATTCCACGATCAGAATCCCGTTTTTCGTCACCAGACCAATGAGCATGATGATGCCGATCTGGCTGAAAATGTTGAAGGTCTGATTGAAAAACCACAGCGAGAACACCGCACCGCCGATGGCCAGCGGCACCGTCAGCATGATAATGAACGGGTCGATAAAGCTCTCAAACTGAGCCGCGAGAATGAAATAGACCAGCGCCAGCGCCAGCATAAAGGAAAACAGCGTGTTCGACTGGCTTTCGGCGTAGTCGCGGGAGGCACCGCTGAGGGCCGTCCGGATGCTTTGATCGGCCAGCTTGTCGCGGACCTGATCCATGGCCTTAATGCCGTCGCCGATAGTTTTGCCCGGCGCGAGGGCGGCCTGCACCGTGGCGCTCATGTAGCGGTTGAAGTGGAATAACTGCGGCGGGCTGCTTTGTTCGTCCATTTTCACGATGTTATCCAGCTGAGTAACGTCGCCGCCAGCGGTCTTCACGTACATTTTCGACACATCGAGCGGTTCGTTGCGGTTGGCCCGGTCGAACTGGCCGATGACCTGATATTGCCGGCCGGTCATCGTAAAATAACCGAACCGCTGACCGGCGAGTGCCAGCTGCACCGTCTGCGCCACGTCGGCCACCGACACGCCCATCGACTTCGCTTTCTCGCGGTCAATCATAATGTTTACTTCCGGTTTATTGAACTTGAGGTTCGCATCGACCGAGGTGAAAGTCGGATCTTCCTGCGCCAGTTCAATAAATTTCGGCAGGTATTCGCGGAGTTTCTCAAAATCAGGGGCCTGCACCACGTATTGCACTGGCAGACCGCCCCGCGTATCGACCGAAATAGTCTGCTGCTGCACCACCACCGACTTGGCATCGGGCAGTTTTTTGAGCAGTTTGGTGGTTTTGTCGGCAATGGCCTGCTGGGTCATTTTACGGCTCATGCGGTCGGTCAGGAACACCCGTCCGCTGCCGGAGTTAGGGCTGCCGGAACCGGTCCGGCCGGGGGCTGTTACCAGCATAATGCCCTGCTTTTCGGGCATGGAGTCCTGCAACATGCTCTGCACCCGCTGCATGTAATCGTCCATGTATTCGAACGAGGTGCCTTCGGGGGCCGTCATGTTGAGCCGGAACCAGTTGCGGTCATCGAGCGGGGCCAGTTCCGACTGAAGGTCGCGGCCGAAGAACCAGATCATGCCGATAGTGAGGGCAATGACCGGCAGGGCGACCCAGCGCGCTTTGAAGAAACTGACCAGCTGGTTGTGATATGCATTGGTCATGGCCTCAAAATAAGGCTCGGTTTTTTCGTAGAACCAGCCTTTCTTGTGCGTTTTCCGGTTAAGGTAGGCATTCAGCATCGGCGTCAGCGTCAGCGATACGAAGGCCGAAATCAGCACGGCCACCGAAATCACCACCCCGAATTCGCGGAAGAGCTTACCGACAAATCCTTCCATGAAAATCACCGGCAAGAACACCGCCGCCAGCGTAATCGACGTAGACAAAACGGCAAAAATGATCTCATTCGAGCCCTTAATGGCGGCTTCGATGGGGTTCATGCCCTGCTCAATCTTCTTGAAAATATTCTCGGTGACCACGATCCCGTCATCGACCACCAGACCGGTTGCCATTACGATGGCCAGCAGGGTAAGGACGTTGATTGAGTAGCCCATAAGGTACATGACGAAAAACGTACCGATCAGCGAAACCGGAATGTCGATCAGCGGCCGGAACGCTACCAGCCAGTCGCGGAAGAACAGATAGATGATCAGCACCACGAGCCCGATGGCGATCAACAGCGTTTCGGCTACTTCTTCGACCGACCGCTTCACGAAAATCGTCGTATCGAACATCACATCCAGCTTGTAGTCTTTGGGCAGGTCTTTCCGGATTTCGGCCACCCGCTTCGTTACCTCTTCCGAGATGTCGAGGTGGTTGGAACCGGGCTGTGGCACAATCCCCAGACCGATCATCGGTACCCCGTTCAGGCGCAGGACACTCTCCTCATTTTCGGGGCCAAGCTCAGCCTGCCCGATGTCGCTGAGGTGAATGACGTTGTCACCCAGTGTCTTCACAATCATGTTGTTAAAGTCGTCTTCGGTCTTAAACCGGCCGATGGTTTTTACCGTCAGCTCGGTGGAGTTACCAACAACCTTACCGCTGGGCAGTTCTACATTCTCCTTGTCTAGGGCCGCTTTAACGTCCTGTGCCGTAATGTTGAACGCCGCCATTTTATCGGGGTCCATCCAGATCCGCATGGCGTATTTTTTCTGCCCCATGATCGAGACCTCGCTGACGCCGTTGATGGTTTGCAGGCGCTGGGCAATCACGTTTTCGGCGTATTCGTTCACTTCCAGGTGCGACCGTGTATCGCTCTGAAGGGTCAGGATCATGATCTGATCGGAGTTGGCATCGGCCTTGCTCACAATCGGTGGCCCGTCGATGTCCTGCGGCAGGGTGCGGGCCGAGGCCGATACCTTGTCCCGAACGTCGTTGGCAGCCCGTTCCATGTCCACGTCAATGCCGAATTCCACGGTGATTTCGCTGCGCCCCTGGCTGCTCGACGAGTTGATGGATTTAATGCCCTCGATGCTGTTCAGTTGCTTTTCAAGGGGTTCGGTAATCTGCGATTCGATGATATCGGCATTAGCCCCCGCGTAGTTGGTCCGGATCGAAATCACGGGCGGGTCAATCGACGGAAATTCGCGCACGCCCAGGTAACGGAACCCCAGAAACCCGAAAAACATGATGAGGGTATTCATCACGAGGGCCAGCACCGGGCGTTTTATCGATAGCGTTGAAATGCTCATAACTGGTTGATTTAATGGGTAATGGATAATGTGCAATGGATTGATGCGTCGTATCAGACATTATCCGTTACGCATTATTCATTTTACATTATTACTGAATCTTCGGCTTTACGCTGGTGCCGTTTTTAAGGGCCATAATGCTGCTGGTAATGATCGAGTCGCCGGGTGTCAGGCCTTCCGTAACCTGTACCTGCTGGTCGTTCCGGATACCGGTTTTAATAAACTTCTCCTGCGCTTTACCATTGCGGACAACGTACACTTTTTTGCCCTTCAACACAGGTACAATGGCCTGGCTCGGAATCTGGATGGAATTGTTATCCCCCTGCAACGGCAGGTCAACCCGCACGAACATGCCCGGCACCAGGTGGCCCGACGGATTAGCTGCATAGGCTCTGATTTTCAGCGTCCGCAATGATTCATCAATCAACGGACTGACGGCGGCTACGCGGGCATACAGCGGCGCACTGACGCCCTCGGTAGTGAAGCGCACCATGCTGCCTACCCGCACCTGACCGGCGTATTTTTCCGGAACGGCGAAGTCGACTTTAACGGGGTTTGTCTGAACGAGTGTCGTAATCAGCGTTCCCGGCGAGAGGTAGGCGCCCTGACTGATGGCGCGCAGGCCGAGTTTGCCGCTGAACGGTGCCCGGATTTCGGTTTTGGCGAGCTGGGCGAGGAGGAGATCTTTATCGGCATGAGCCGTGTTGACGTTGCTTTCGGCGATGTCGTATTCTTCGCGGCTGATCCCGTCGATGGCCAGGAGGCGTTTCTGGCGGGCTTCGAGGTCGCGGGCCCGTTTTTCGACGTAGCCCAGTTTAACCAGCTGTGCTTTTAGTTCGTCGTCGTTGATTTTAGCAATTAGCTCACCTTTAGTGACGTAGGTGCCTTCTTTGCCGTTGAGCTGCATGAGCCGGCCGGAGAGTTCGGCCTTCAGTTCGACGACTTCGTTGGGGAGGACAGTGCCGGAAACGGCGAGGGTATTGTCGAACTTTTCAGTTTTTGCCAGGTAAATACTGACGGGAATTGTAGGGGATTTTTCTGCGCTTTTGCCTTTATCGCCTCCTTTGCCGGAGCCACCGCCACCCGCGCCATCCTTTGATTTGCCTTCGGGTTTGGGGAAAAAGAAAATTTTGCCAAGTACTAACGCGCCAATTAAAAGAAACAGAATAATAAACGTACGCATGAGAAAATACGGTAACCGGACAATTGTGAAGAAGTGTAAAGTTACCGCTAAATAAACATTTTATCCATCAGGATTGCGTAGATTATTTGGTTCTGCCTGTGCAAAACCGCAGTTGAGGACGGTCGCCGGGCATTTCGTAAACCAATATAAAAACCCTTTGTGAGCCTCTTACACATTCCGGATACGCTGTAAAGAAATAACGGTTAGTTCGCGCCAGCCCTGATCAGGATGAAAACTTATAATTTGGTTACACAAATAAGGAGTATTTAAAATGCTTAAAAGGGTAACAAATTCTTCCTGGTAATTCTGGAAAATTTAAAACATAAGGCTATTTTATATTTTTAATTAAAGTGCTGATAGTCATATTTTTATTTGTGTTTTGGTCGATTGGTATGATCCGGAAAATGCAAAAAAATGCTTGCCTGTCTATTTGTTAAAAATCCGGTTTTTGCCTGATTCCGTAGGTTATTGCGTGATCTGATCAATCCGTAACAACCCGATAAATGAAACGCTTTTCTTTTCGCAGTCTCTGTGTGCTTGTTTTGTTTGCACCGTTGATTGCTTTTGCTCAAAAATCCGGGGCCATAAAACCCGCTAAAACCGGCGCGGCTTACGGTCTGCAAGTGAATGATACGCTGAGGCTGGCTACGGTCTACGAACCGGCAACACCACCGTCCAGAGATGGCGTTGTGTCCGTTACGGCGCAGTCACCATCGCCGGGCTTTCCGCAACCTGCCTTAGTACCGGTCTCGAACTCGTCTATCCCAACCGTATTGCCAGCCGTTGCTAACCCTAAGCCTTCCGGGACAGACTCCGCGCAACGTACCATTATCCGGCAAGCTGTCCGCAAAACGGCCGCACCTGTCCCGGCTGCCACCGTCGATTCTGCGCAGAGCGACCTCGAACGGCTGCTGAACCGGAAAAAGAGAGCCCGCTATTAACCAGTCAATTCAACTAATAAAGCAAGTAAATCAACTATTTCAGTACCATGAAGCAAGCGTTTTACCTATGCCTGCTGCTGCTTTTTGCATCAGCCACTACTGTTGTTGCCCAGGAAGCCCGTTCGGTTAATCAGGCCATTCATTATATCAAGCTGGCTAATACACTGCGGGCCGTCCGGAAATCCGATGAGTCGATCAGTCTGCTTAAACGGGCGTTACCCGCCGTGGAATCGAAAAATGCGTATTGGGAAGCCGTAACCAACGAAATGCTGGGTCTGTGCTATAATGAAACAGAGGACTATGACGCCGCCATCCGGCATCTGGAACTGGCCCGTGCGCAGTTTGCTAAACTAAAGTATGTCGCCAGTGCGTGGGGCGTTAATGAGGTGCTGCGGGATATTTCGGGCAAAAATATGTATGCCGGTATTCAGATCGGGGCGTCAGATGTTAAGCTGGCAATTTTCAAGACCCAGTACGAGAGCGATTTTTATGAGAAAGATATCCGGTCGGTGATTGCGGTGCCGGACCTTGATCTGACGGCCAATGCCGGTGCCGGCCTGCAGAAAGGACAGATTGCCCTGCAAACCTGTCTGGACAGCATCCGCCGTTACAAAATTCCCAACGAACGGGTGTTTATCGTGTTCAGCAGTGAAGTGACGGGGTCGAAAAAGCTGAGTCAGGAGGCTAAAAACCGGCTTTATGACCAATTAGCGGCTGTCTTACCGGAGGGTAGCCAGCTACAGATCGACAGTACGCTGACGCCGGCCCGCGAAGCCGAACTGTTTACTATCGGTGCCATTCCCCGTAAGGTGTGGCCAACTACTTCGGCACTGAATGTG
The DNA here is from genome assembly GCF_945952095.1 of uncultured Arsenicibacter sp. Classification (GTDB taxonomy): domain Bacteria; phylum Bacteroidota; class Bacteroidia; order Cytophagales; family Spirosomataceae; genus Arsenicibacter. The sequence continues at coordinate 13,516 of NZ_CAMFHL010000069.1, forward strand.
GGCGCCAATGCGGTGACGGTGGGGTATTTCGACAAGGTGACCACTGCGGCTGACCGGCCGTTTCATTACCATACCGCGCCGGTTGGCATAAATACGTTAGTGAGTCAGGTGGATGCGCGGGCGGGCAACAATCCGGAAGCATTCGGGCGCGAGGTGCAGCAGGCGGTTAACGGCATTGCTGACGCTGCCCTGATTCCGGCCATGCCGGGGCTGGCCCAGCGCCGGACCGTAGGCGTTGGCGGGCCTATCGTTGCTGCGCTGGTAGCGTATCTGCATCCTGAAAAAGCGCTGACAACAGCAGTACCGGTGACACTGGCCGAGGTGCAGCGGTTTAAGCAGCTCGCACTGACTCAGTATGAGGCACTGATTCAGCCCGGACTGGCCGGTATCGACGAGGCTGCTATCCGTGACAAGGCCGGACAGGATATCCGGCTGATGCAGAATCAGCTGACCCGCAAGCAGCTCATTGCCGGTGCAACGTTGCTGGAAGCGGCGTTTAAGGCCCATAACAAAACGGGCAGCAAACGCTTTGTCTTTATCCGCGATGCCGACATTGGCTGGGTAACGGGCAAATTCCTCGAAACCATCAATTTCGAATACGAATCGACCATCGCCAAAGGATCATTGTATACGCGGTAGGGTTTAAAGAGTGAAAGAGTGAAAGAGTGAAAGAGCGGGAGAGAGAAGTGCTTCGCTCTTTCTCTCTCCCGCTCTTTCACTCTTTATTTCACTCCGATCGTAATGATTTGACCGGATTCATCAGGGCCGCTTTGACCGATTGGTAGCTGACGGTCAGTAAGGTAATGCCGACGGCACAGAAACCGGCGAGGGCGAAAATCCACCACGACAGATCAGTGCGGTATTTGTAGTCTGCCAGCCAGCTGTCGAGCAGGTACCAGGCAATCGGCGTAGCAATGCCGAAGGCGATAACGACCAGAATCAGAAAGTCCTTTGATAACAGCCCCCATAGGTTCAGGATACTGGCCCCCAATACTTTCCGGACACCGATTTCTTTTGTCCGCTGTTCGGCCATGAACGATGCCAGCCCGAACAGGCCCAGGCAGGAAATCAGGATCGCCAGCAAGGTGAAGACGGCCGCCAGTTTGCCAACCCGCTGTTCAGAGGTAAATTTTGCCGCAAAATCCTGATCGACAAACGAAGACTGGAAGAGAGCCGAAGGTACCATTTTTTTGATGACAGCTTCAATTTTGGGTAACGCCTCCTGCGCGCTTACCTGCGGATTCAGGCGGATGATGAGCCGTTGGGCATCGTTATGGTTTGCATCCAGGTAATACATCCCCCGCTTTACCGGTTCGTAAGGCGACTGCATGAGCATGTCTTTGATCACACCAATGATCTGTAGTGACTTACGGCCGTCATCAATTTTTACAAATTCACCGACCGGATTTTTCAGGTTGAGGTATTTGGCTGCCGTTTCGTTAATAATGACCGCCGCCGTGTCTGTGCCGAACGCGCGGGAGAAATCACGGCCTGCCAGGAATTTCCAGCCTGCCAGCGTTCCGAAACCGTGTGATACTTTGGTAATCGAGAAGTCAGACTCCGCTTTCGGATCCTTGCCGGTCCAGGTAAACCCGCCGGTATTGTTCCAGACACTCGTCAGCGGACTTGACGAAAATGCAGTGCCCGCCACCGCACCGGTCGCCACCAGTTCGCGGTTAATGGCGTCTTCGCGTCCGTGAAAAGCCGGATCGTTCATGATCACCGAAAGCAGGCCGTCGCGGTCATACCCCACCGGCCGGTTCTGCGCATGCTGAATCTGCCGGTAAACCACAAAAACACCGATAATCAGCACTACCGATACCGTAAACTGCAATACGACCAGCACCTGACGGGGCAAGGCCGCCGTACGGCCTGCCCTGAAGGAACCTTTCAGGGTCTTAACCGGCTGAAACGAAGAAAGGTAGAAGGCCGGATAAAGGCCCGAAAGCAGCGCCGTCAGTACCATGAACAGCAAACAGGCCGTCCAGAAATACGGGTTGCCGGCCGGAAACTGCATGTCCTTTGCCGCCAGCTCGTTGAAAACCGGCAGCAGGCTGTACACCAGTAACAGTGTAATCCCGAACGCCAGGCAAACGATGAGAAACGATTCACTCAGAAACTGCTGCACCAGCTGCCGTTTAAGCGAGCCGATGGCTTTCCGGATGCCGACTTCCTTCGCGCGTTTTTCGGAGCGGGCGGTGCTGAGGTTCATGAAGTTAATGCACGCGAGCAACAGCACGAATCCGCCGATAATACTAAACAGCCAGACAAATTTTAACCGCCCCGGAGCTGGCCGGCCATCTTTAAAATCGGAGTACAGATGCCACTGTTCCATCGGATAGAGGTAGAGCACCATCTTGTATTCATCTGCTTCGCGGCCCAGTTCCGGCGGCATATTTCTGGGATAAAAACCGGTCAGACCGGCATTGGCGGCTTCCAGCGACGTATTATCGGCCAGCTGGACATAGACTGAAAAGGAAGTGTTTTCCCAGCTGGTGACAACGTCCCGTATCCAGTCGTTCGACGATACCCAAAGTGCCCACGGGGCAAAGAATTTTACCTCGCCGAAATCGGAATTTTGGGGCAAATCCTCGTACACGCCCGTCACCGTCACATCCATGCGGTTGTCGATTTTAAGCATTTTGCCAACGGGGTTTTCCTTGCCGAAGACCGACTCCGCCATTGATTTGGAGAGGATGATGGAGTGCGGGTCGTTGAGGGCGGCTTTGTTGCCGGACAGCATAGCGAGTGACAGCATGTCAATTACGCCGCCTTCGATGAACTTGCCCCGTCCGGTCAGTTTTTTGTTGTTGGTTGTAAGGGTGTAGTCACTGATCCAGTTACCCAGCAACACGTGTTTGAAATAAGTGTTGTAGCGCGTTTTCAGGGCCGTTCCCAGCGGAATCTGGCAGGCCTGACTGCCCCGCGTGATGCCGGTCGTGGGTTCGGTGCCATAGTGCCGAACCTCGGCAATGCGGTTGTAGTTGGTATACTGTCTGTTGTAGGCTACTTCATCATAGACCCACAGACCGATCAGAATTGCTACTGCCATACCAATGGCAAGGCCGCCGATGTTGATCACCGAATAGCCTTTGTGTTTGGTCAGCGTCCGGAACGCTATTTTCAGATAATTCAGAAACATGATGGAGCTGGTTTACAGTAGAGACGCAAGATCTTGCGTCTCTAGTCGGCACGTAACGATTTAACCGGATTACTGTAGGCCGCTTTCAGCGATTGATACAGCACCGTCAGCAGGGCGATGCCGATGGCAACAATACCTGCCCAGAAAAAGACCCAGCCATCAATCGTAATGTGATAGGCAAAGTCCTGCAGCCACTGGTTCATACCCCACCAGGCCAGCGGCGAAGCGAGCACGAGCGCAATCACAACCAGTTTGATAAAGTCACGCGAGAGCAGCACAATGATGCTGGCAACAGAGGCACCCAGCACTTTCCGGACCCCGATTTCCTTGGTCCGCTGTTCGGCGGTGTAGGCCGCCAGCCCGAACAGGCCGAGGCAGGCAATCAGAATTGCCATCGCCGAAGCCGCCGTAAAAATCCGGCCCTGCTGATGTTCGCTCTGGTATTGTTTCTGATACTGTTCATCCACAAAGAAGTATTCAAAAGGGTTACCGGGAAACAGTTGTTTGTATTCCTGCTCAAGCGCTGCCAGTTGCCGTGGCATGTTTTGCGTAGACAGCCGGATGGTGTAATTACTGGATGGATAAGACGGAAAGATAATCAGCGGTTCAATGGCCTGTTTCAGTGACTGATGATGGTAATTCTGTACAATGCCGACCACTTCATACTCCTCACCGAACTTGATTTTCTGCCCTACGGCTTCCTGCGCCGAACTAAATCCAAGCTTTTTAGCACCGTTTTCATTCAGCATTACTCTGTGTGCCTGCATCCCTTTCTCACACATATCGGGGGTAAAATTCTGTCCGGCAGTAAGTGCGATACCGTATGTTTTCAGGAACCGGTCGTCGATGTAGGTAAAGGCATAATTCTTTTTCTCATCGCCCGGCGACGGGTTCATCCTTGTAACACCGTCGGAGTTAAAGTTATACCAGCCCCCCGGCACACTACCCGAGTTGCAGTAGTCGCGGACAAACGGTAATTGCGCAATCTGATGCCGGAAAGCCACTTTACCGGCGCTTTTGATCGAATCAGACCCTACTTCAGGCCCTTTAATAACCAACAGTTGCTCCAGGTTCATGCCCAGATTCTGGTTTTGCATAAACGACAGCTGCCGGTAGAGCACAACGGTGGCGATAATCAGCAGGATGGAAATCGAAAACTGGAAGACAACCAGCAGCTGACGGGTACGGATGCCTTGTCCGGAGCGGACAAACGCGTTTTTGACAATGCTCACTACCGGAAAACCTGACAAGACGAAGGCCGCATAACTGCCCGATAATAAAGCGCCGATCAGCAACGCCCCGACACCGGCCAGCCACATCGGGCTCTCGCCGATGGTGGCCAGACTGAGGGACCGGCCAACCAGGTCGTTGAACGGCTTTTGCAGCCCGCTGACCAGCACCAGCGCCAGTGTCAGGCCCATGATATTCAGCAGCAGCGACTCGCCCAGAAACTGACCGATGATCTGCCCGCGGTTAGCACCGACTACTTTCCGGACGCCGACTTCTTTAGCCCGTTTCAGCGAACCGGCCGTTGAAAGGTTGATGTAGTTCAGCCAAGCAATAACCAGAATCAGAAAGGCGATGGCGCCGAGGGTATACACAAAACTGAGCTTACCGGCCGTCGGGCGCTGGTCGCCGAGGCTTTCGCCGAGATGCAGGTGCGAAAGGGGCTGGAGCAGCATGGTTTCCTGCTCGTCGGGGCGGTGTTGCTTCAGCAGACCGGCTGATTTTTGTTCGAGGGCCGTTGGATTGGCCGTCGGGTTCAGCAGCAGCACGGTTTGGGAAAAGGCCCCGTACCAGTTATCCAGACGCGCCCAGTCGTTTCCGCTGTTTTTGGCCGCGTTGTCCAGCGAGCTGAGGGCATACACCATGTCAAACTGAATATCCGAGTTTTCCGGAACATCGGCAAACACAGCAACAACCGTATACGGCGTTTTGCCAAACTGGCTGTTCAGGGTAATTACCTTGCCAATCGGGTCTTGCTGCCCGAAATACGTCCGCGCCTTTGATTGAGACAGGGCTACGGTATTAGGTCGGGCCATTGACGGAGAGCCCGATACGACCGGAAATGAAAAAATGCGGAAAAAATCACCGTCGGCCGACAGGGCATTGTCTTCGCGGAATGAACGCAGATTGGCCGTTTTCTGTGTATCGGGTACCGTAACAATGCCTTTCTGGACATAGGCCAGCCGGCAGCTTGCCGCTACTTCAGGGAATTGTTGTTTGAGGGCACCCGCCAGCGCAGAAGGGACAAAATCGTCGGTCGGGCCGTTTTTATGCTGTACCAATACCCGGTAAATCTGCTCGCGCTTTTCATGAAACCGGTTTACATTCTTCTCAAAACTGACGTATTCCAGAATCAGCACAAAGGCAGATATGCCGAGTGCCAGCCCTGCGATGTTGATGCCGGAAAACGTTTTGTTTTTCCAGAGGTTGCGCAGGGCGATTTTGATGTAGTTCTGTAGCATAGCCGTAGTCGTTGACGTTGTTGTATTCTGGTTGTCAAAAGCTATACCATATTTGTAAGTTATTGTTTTGTAATGTGTTGTGTTTTTGGCGTTCCGGTTAGTTGTCCGCAAACGGACGATGACCGGACAGGAATGTGTAGAGACGCAAGATATTGCGTCTCAGATGCGCCAGCCATTTTATAAAAACCATCCGGATACGAGACGCAATATCTTGCGTCTCTACTCGGACCGTAATGCGTTTACCGGGTTGATTAGCGCTGCCTTGATCGCCTGTGAACTGACGGTTGCCATAACAATCAGGGTGGCAACTGCCAGTGTAAGGACGATAATGCCCGGGCCAATGGCAATGCGGTAGGCATAACCGGCCAGCCACTGATCCAGCGTATACCAGCCAATCGGGGCGCCGATCAGGAACGCGATCAGCATCAGTTTCAGAAACTGAACCGATAATAGCTGAATAATACTGCCCACGGAGGCACCGAGTGCTTTCCGGATGCCAATTTCTTTGGTACGCTGTTGGGCCGTATAGGCAGCTAAGCCGAACAGGCCGAGGCAGGTAATGAAAATGGTAAGTCCGGAAAACAGGCCGGTCAACACCCCGATCCGTTGTTCGGCGGCAAACTTGGCTTTGTATGATTCATCCGCAAAGGCGAAATCAAACGGGTAGCTGGGTTCGTATTTTTTAAAAACGGCTTCAATCGTTTCCAGGTTGCCGGCAACCGGCCGTTCGGGGTTCAGGCGTATGCTGGTCCAGTTAAGCACTACGGATTTGTTCGGCCCCGAAACAATAACGGGATTGACGGCTTCATAAGGGGAAGCAAAAATAAAATCCTTCACAACCCCGACGACATGCCAGTCCTGACTCAGAAAACGGATGGTAGCCCCAAGTGGCTGACTAAGCCGCATGGTTTTTACGGCGGTTTCATTGAGCATCACCGCGTTTGAATCGGTAGGGTACCGGTACACGTCGAGTTCACGACCGGCGGCCAGTTTTGTGCCGGTGGTTTGCAGGAAATGCGCATCGGTGCCGAAACGGTCAAACTCAAGGTCTTTATCGGCTTTAGTACTGCCCTGCCAGCTGAGGCCCCACTGCCGCGTATTGATTTCGGTCATCGGCCCCATTGACTGACTGACCGAAACAGCAGCCCCGCTTTTGATCAGGTCCTGTTGCAGCGCTGTAACATGGGAGGATAGGTTGCCGTTGAGGTAACTGAACAGCAGGTTGTTCTGGTTATAGCCGTTGTCGCGCTCCCGGGCATAGCTGATCTGTTGCCTGATCACCAGCGTACCGATAATCAGCACGATGGCAAAGGTGAACTGGAGCACAACCAGCCCTTTCCGGGGCGAAAAAGCGGACTGTGCCGGCCTGAACGTACCTTTCATAATCCGGATGGGCTGGAAATTGGCCAGATATAAAGCAGGATAACTGCCCGCCAGCAGGCCGGTAAAGAGGACAAAAGCAAAGGCAATCAGCCAGAACGTCCAGGAACCAAAGCCCGGTGACAGGTGCTTGCCGGTAATTTCGTTGAAAACCGGCAGACAGCATAACAGCAGCCCCAGCGTTACCACACCGGCGACAACTGCCAGCAGTACTGATTCGCACAGAAACTGGAAAATAAGCGATGATCTCAGCGCCCCCGCCACTTTCCGGACCCCGATTTCCTTTGCCCGTTTTTCGCTGCGGGCGGTACTCAGGTTGACAAAATTGACGGCTGCCACCAGCAGGATCAGCGCCGCAATGACCGCAAATAACCGGACCGTAACGATTTGGCCGGCAACCAGCTGCCCGTTTTCCTGCTTTGCATAGAGGTGCCACCGGCTGGCCGGATGCAGAAAAATCTGCCGGTGCGAGACATCATCCAGTATACCGTTCAGTTGCCGGGCCGTCACGGCCTTGATCTTCGCATCGACTGCACTGGCGGAGGCGTTGGGTTTTAGCAGCACAAACGAATAGTCATTGTTGGAGCTCCATTCGTCGGAACCCCGGCCCTGAGCAATAAAATAAGCGTAGGGCAGGAGGTATTCCACCTTGCTGAAACGTGAATTATCGGGTAGGTCGTCCAGCACGCCTGTAACCAGAAAGCTGTCGGTATGATCGAGCTGAACGGTTTTGCCAATGGCTTCGGCCGTGCCGAAAAGCCGGGTGGCCAGTGATTTCGTCAATACGATTCCCGTTGGTTCGCGGAGGGCGGTCTGAACGGTGCCCGCCACAAACGGGAAGTCAAACAGCGTCAGAAACGACGGATCGGCAAAGGCGCCGTCGGCATTGAGGTGCTTGCCGGCCGTTGTGAATAAAAACGACGTGGGCCGGTACCGTGCCGCAGCCTCAATGTCCGGATAGTGGGCGGCCAGATACGGTGCCAGCGGGCGCGGGGTGGTTTCCCATGCCTGTGTTTCTCCGCTGAACGTATCGCGGTTGTAGACCTGATAAATCCGGTCAGTTTTTGGGTAAAAACGGTCGTAGGTCTGTTCGCTCTGAATCCACAGGCCGATGAGGGCGGCGGCCGTCATGCCCACGGCCAGCCCGGCAATGTTAATGAACGCAAACCCTTTGGCACGTACCAGGTTGCGCACCGCAATTTTAAGGTAATTCCGGATCATGATCGTATTTGTTGGGTTCTGGGAAAAAACGGTATCGGTATTCCGTTGGGCGAGTGCCAGGGGCACCAGCGAGATCACATCGCGTAGATACCGCCATTGTGCCTGCCGCAGCCCTGCCTCGCATATGCGCTGCTGAAACAGCTCATCGAGGTCACCTTCCAGCTCCTCGGCAAGGTGGGGCGGACACAACCAGTGCAGCAGGCGCGTGGCCAGTCGGGGTGGTTTGTTGGGCATAGAGCAGAGCGGTTAGGGTATAGGGCTGGAGCCGGGGTTACCCTAAGCCCGCAGCTCCATGCCCCATGCTGGTTATTCAGACCGTAAGGATTTTACCGGATTCATCAGGGCGGCTTTCAGGCTCTGGTAGCTGACAGTTAACAGGGTAACGACTAACACACTGAGTCCGGCCAGTACAAAAATCCACCACGACAACTCAATCCGGTAGGGGTAATTCCGGAGCCAGTCCGACAGGATAATGTAAGCCAGCGGCGTTGCCAGACAGAAGGCGATGGCTACCAGCACCACATATTCCGTTGAGAGCAGTTGCCAGACGTTAAATACCGAAGCGCCCAGTGCTTTCCGGATACCGATTTCTTTGGTACGCTGCTCGGCCATAAACGAAGCCATGCCGAATAGCCCCAGGCAACTGATCAGGATAGCCAGGATGGTAAAGCCGCCGGCCAGCCGGCCAATCCGCTGTTCAGTCCCGAATTTCCGGTTATACTGATCATCGGCAAACTTGTAGTCAAACGGTGAATCCGGGCTATAGCGTTTAAAAACCTGCTCTACTTTTGCCAGAGCGTCAGTGGTCGATAGCTGTGGTGCCAGGCGGATGTTGATGGTGTTAACATTCCGGTAGTTGATGGCGAAAAAGGATGGACTGACCGGCCTGAACGGGTCTTCTTTGATCATGTCATGGATAACACCGATCACGGTATATTGCCGGCCGCTCTGCACAACGGTCTGGCCGATTGGCGACCCGCCATTCCGCTGCTCGAAACCCATTAGTTTCACGGCTGCTTCATTCAGGATCATTGAGGCGCTGTCGGTCGGGAAGTCGCGGGAAAAATCCCGGCCTTCCTTAATCTGCCAGCCAACTGTTTTGCCATAATCGTGTGTGATATAATTCGACATCACCAGGGGCTTACTGTCCGGCTTTTTACCCTTCCAGGAAATATCGGTGGTGCCCCCGGCCTGAAAGGTTATTGGATTCGACGATTCTGACATATCAGCCACGGCGCCTGTATTGAGCAAATCGTTCCGTAAAGCTGTATAATGGTTGTATAGCTCCGGCGCATTCATTCCGATTTCCATCAATCCGTTGCGGCTGTAACCTACCGGCCGGTCCTTAGCATGTTCGATCTGCCGGAATACGATGAGGGTGCCGGTTATTAAGGTAACTGAAACGGTAAACTGAAAGCCTACCAGCACCCGGCGCGGAATGGTAGCCGAACGGCTGGTGCGCAGAATGCCTTTGAGCACTTTGACAGGCTGAAAAGCCGATAGGTACAGGGCCGGATAGCTGCCGGCAATCAGACCAGTCAGCAAGCTGAAGCCCAGACCAGCCAGCCAGAAAGCCGGATTTGTCCATAAAATGACCAGCTTTTTTTCAGAAACCTGATTGAAAAAAGGAAGGGTGAGCTGCACAAGCACAATGCTTACCATAAACGCCAGCAGTGCCATGAGCAGCGATTCGCTGAAAAACTGGGAAATTAACTGGCTGCGCAGTGAACCGATGGCTTTCCGGATACCTACTTCTTTGGCGCGTTTCCCGCTCCGGGCCGTTGAGAGGTTCATGAAATTAATACATGCCAGGAGCAACACAATGACGCCGATGCTGCCGAATAACCAGACAAACGTAATGAGTCCGCCGATATTGACCCCGTCTTTAAAGTCGGAATACAGGTGCCATTGACGCATCGGGTGCAGGTAAAACTCTGGTTTATAGCCCGGCGGATTATCCCGCTTCATCCGGATATCCCTGATCTTTGCCGATACCTGCCCGAAATCGGCACCGGGTTTGAGCTGAACGATAATCTGGTACGAGTTGGAATCCCACTGATCCCGGTCACGTCTGGCTCCTTCATCATTAGCCGCAAAGAATTTCCAGGGAACCAGAAACTGTACGTCGTTGAAAGTACTGTTGTCCGGGAAATCCTCATAAACGCCCGCCACTTTTACCGTCTGTTTATTATCCAGTTTGATCAGCTTATTGAGCGGGTCGGCGTTGTCGAAAAGGGTTTGCGCCAGCGACTTCGACAGCAGAATTGAATTGACATCGGTATTTCCGAACCGGGTGCCTGACACGACGTTCAGCGAGAGCATATCGATAAACGAAGGCTCAACGTAATTGCCGGTTTTCAGCAGTTTCCGGTCTCCCGCGGCGACAATAACATCCCGCGATACTGACAGGCCAACGGATTCAAAGTCAGGGTATTTGCTTCTGAGTTCCTGCGCCAGGGGAATGGGCATGACATCGTAGGCTGATTTCTCGGCATCAAACTTCACAAATTGCCAGAGCATGGCCAGCCGGTCATGGTGTTTAAACTGCCGGTTAAACGACAGCTCGTCGTATATCCACAGACCGATCAGCATGGCTACTGCCATGCCCGATGCCAGCCCGAAAATATTGATAAAGGAATAGCCCTTATTTTTTGTGATGGTCCTGAACGCGATTTTAAGATAATTCCGGATCATGATCGTATTTGTTGGGTTCTGGGAAAAAACGGTATCGGTATTCCGTTGGGCGAGTGCCAGGGGCACCAGCGAGATCACATCGCGTAGATACCGCCATTGTGCCTGCCGCAGCCCTGCCTCGCATATGCGCTGCTGAAACAGCTCATCGAGGTCACCTTCCAGCTCCTCGGCAAGGTGGGGCGGACACAACCAGTGCAGCAGGCGCGTGGCCAGTCGGGGTGGTTTGTTGGGCATAGAGCAGAGCGGTTAGGGTATAGGGCTGGAGCCGGGGTTACCCTAAGCCCGCAGCTCCATGCCCCATGCTGGTTATTCAGACCGTAAGGATTTGACCGGATTCATCAGGGCAGCTTTCAGGCTCTGGTAGCTGATGGTGACGACCACCAGTATCACCATGCTGAAGAACGTGATCAGGTATATCGACGGGCCAATATTGATATGATAGGCATATTGCCGGAGCCAGTTGCTCATGCCATACCATGCCAGCGGGGCCGCTACGCAGAAGGCAATACTCATCAATACGAGAAACTCACGCGAAAACAGCACGGCAATACTGCCCGACGAGGCTCCCAGTACTTTCCGGATACCAATTTCTTTCGTTCGCTGAACGGCAATCAGCGAAACCAGTCCTAATAAGCCAAGGCTGCCGATAAGGATGGAGATCGCCGAGAATATCCGGAAGGCGTTATACATATTGCTTTCCTGCGTATAAAGCTGCGCAAGGTGGTCGTCGACAAACTCATACTGAAAAATATATTCCGGATTGAGTTTAACCCAGTCTGCTTCGATTTCTGCCAGCGTCTCACGCATGTGTTGCGGATGAAGCTTGATACTGACCTGCCAGAAGGCCCCCGGATTGTAGACCAGGATGCATGGCCGCACTTGTTTGTGTTTTGATTCACTCTGGAAATCCCGGACAACTCCCTGAATCAATACCGGCTGATTACCGATGAAGAAGCGGTGCCCGATGGCACGGGCGGCATCCGTAAAGCCCAGCCGTCGAATGAGTGTCTGGTTGACAACCACTTTATATAAGGTATCGCCTTTAGCCCGTTTCCGGATAGGATCACCGGCCAGCAGGCTCAGGCCGTGCAGGCTGATATACTGTTCATCTACGTGTTTGAGTTCGGTAACGTCGTTCTCATGTAAACCGCGTTCAGGTGACTTAAACGGGGCAAAATTATTATTGTAGGACGGAGCCGCTGAGGCGAAACTGAATTGTTGTACACCCGGGTTTTCGCGCAGTTTCTGCAGGAAAACATCGGGCTTGTCTCCGGCCGAAAGCAGCACAATGGCCTCTTTGGCATACCCCAAATCCTGATTCATAAAAAAGTCCATCTGACTGGCAACCACAAGCGTGCCTATAATAATGACCTGCGTAATGGCAAACTGTAGCATCACCAGCCCTTTCCGGACAGCCAGCCCGCCCAAATGGATATTCGTCATACGCGATTTCAGGGCTTTGGTTGGCAGAAATCCCGACTGAACAAAGCCGGGATACAGCCCCGCCAGCAGGATGGTCGCTATCAGAATACCGCTGATACCGGCAATAACCTGTGGCTCGCCTAATTGGGTGAACGTAAGCCGGATATCGAGCAGGTCTTTGGCGTAGGGCAGGAAAAGCCGGACAAAAAACAACGCCAGTACAGCGGCAATCCCGACAAGCATGGATGTCTCACCGAGAGCCTGCCCGATGAGTTGCCGACGGTAAGCTCCGAGTGTTTTCCGGATACCAACCTCCTTTGACCGCCGGACCGCCTGAGCCGTAGCCAGATTAATAAAGTTGATGCAGGCAGTCAGGATGATAAACAGCGCAACACACGCCAGTCCGTAAATCGTCTCTTTGGAGCGGGGCATGGTGATCTGATTCAGGTAGCGCTGATCGAAGTGAATCTCGCGTAGCGGCTGAAGCAGAAGCATTCCTTTATCCTGCCGGATCTGTTCGTCCCAGTTTTTGGTCAGAAACGCCGGAAACCGCGCACTGATTCGTTCCGGATTAAGGTGTTCGGGTAAGACAATATAGAGTGAGCCACCGGCGATTGACCAGAAATGGGCCATATCCATATCTTTGCGGACAGACTCCCAGGATACAAGGAAGTTGAACCGCAGGTGGGTATTGGCAGGCAGGTCGCTGATAATGCCCGTTACCCGCAAGTCAAGACGATTGTTGAGGCGCAGGAGCTGCCCCATCGGATTCCGGTCGCCAAAATATTTTTTCGCCAGACTTTCGGTCAGAACAATGGTATTGGGTTCTGTCAAGGCTGTTTTGGCGTCGCCGGCCAGCCAGTTGAAATCAAAAACCTGTGAAAACGCACTGTCTGCAAACGCAAAGCCTTTTTCCGAAAACCGTTGGTTACCGGCCTTAATCATACCCTCCGGGCGATAAAAGAATTGCGAAACATGTTCTGCTTCAGGAAAGTCGGTACGGAAAGCAGGCGCCACAGCAAACGATACGCTCGGATTGTAGTCCAGACCGTGTACGGTCATACGATACGTCCGGTCCGCTTTTTTATGATAGCTGTCGTAAGTCAGTTCATTTCTGACGATTAACGAAATAACAATGCAGGCTGCCAGTCCCAGTGCGAGGCCTGTTACATTAATCAGGGAGTAGCCTTTCTGATGCAGCAGCGTTCGCCAGGCGATTTTAAAATAATTCCGGATCATGATCGTATTTGTTGGTTTCTGAGAAAAAACGGTATCGGTATTGCGTTGGGCGAGTGCCAGGGGCACCAGCGAGATCACATCGCGCAGGTACCGCCATTGTGCCTGCCGCAGCCCTGCCTCGCGTATGCGCTGCTGAAACAGCTCGTCGAGGTCGCCTTCCAGCTCCTCGGCAAGGTGGGGCGGACAGAACCAGTGCAGCAGGCGCGTGGCCAGTCGGGGAGGTTTGTCGGGCATAGGCTTTAGAATGGATAATGAATAATGTAAGATGTGTAATGGGTTGATAACGAAATGATAATGATTGGACGGGACATTTTACGGGCGCATTCTCCATTGCTCATTTTCCATTAGTCATTAATTAAATCCCGGAATGGCATTCCACATCTGGTTACGCAGTTGCCGGACTTCTTCCAGCACACGACGCCCGTAGGCCGTTACGGTATAGAGTCGTTTGCGGCGGCCACCGCGTTCGGCCGTCATGCCGCCCATCTCGGAGCTGACCAGTCCTTTTTCCTGAAGCCGGTTGAGGGCCGAATGAACAGCCCCCAAATTGACTGACCGCCCCATCTGCTGTTCAATTTCATTGACAACGGCTGCCCCGTAAGCGTCGCCTGAGCGGATGGCTACGGCCAGTAAAACCACTTCTTCAAACTCGCCTAAGTACGTTCCTTTCATGTTCTGGTAATTACTTGTGTAAATGTATAACAAATGGCAGGCCAGAATATTAAATACCTTGTAAATGAGATAATTTGCCTTGAATCGTGTGAGCTATTGATGACGTATGTGTCCATTAATGGACACTTGCTGTACAGTGCCGGACAAATAACCGGCGGAATCGGTAGGTTCAGACAGGTAGTATGCTTTCAGTTACTGACCCGGCTAACCGGGATAGCCATTATCCATGAAACCACAGTTCGGTATAAACCTGTATGACCTGTTCTTCTTTGCGGCCATCTGCGTGGGCGCCACGTTCGGTCTGCTGTTGCTGCTGGCAAAGCGGATAAACCGGCCGGCCAACCGGTTTCTGGGGCTGGTTCTGCTGACGATTGTGCTCTGGATAGTCTGGGTGGCGGCGATTGACATTGATCTGGGCCGGTATATTCCGCGCTGGAGCTGGTGGCCGCTTCAGTATTCGCTGACCATCGGGCCGCTGCTGTATTTCTACGTCCGCAAACGCACCGATCCGGCCTGGCACATCCGTTCCCGCGACCTGTGGCACCTGAGTCCGTTGCTGCCGGAGCAGGCCGTACAACTGCTGCAAATCCGGGAAAGCTGGCAGACGCAGCAGCCGACCTATAACACAACGGTCTTTGGGTTATGGAATCCGGTACTACAGCTGGGTGCCATCATCTCGGTAACGGTTTATCTGGTACTGTCGCTGAAGCGCCTCCGGGCGTTTGACCGCGACGTGGCCGGTCAGCTGAGCGACGCCAGCCGGTACCAGTCGCAGTGGCTACAGCGGTTGCTGGTGCTTTTCGGTGTCCTATGGCTGACCTGGATACCGTATACGCTGGTCGATTATATTGTCTACGACTACCGGCTGGACATTGTCAGCTATTACCCGCTTTACCTGCTGCTCGCCGTGATGACGATCTGGATCGGTGCAGAGTCGTTTCTGCGGCCCGAACTGGTGATTGTGGAGATTGACAAACCAAAAACCGTCGTCACCGAAGGGGAAGCGCCTACCCCCGAGCTGCTGGAAAAAGGGCGCTGGCTGCGGCAGCAACTCGAAGAAAACCTGTTTTACCTGGACGCCGGCCTTACCCTGCGTTCACTGGCTGAAGCCTTGCAGCTACACCCCAATGAGTTGTCGCGGATGATCAATCTGGGTACCGGCAAAAACTTCAGCGACCTGATCAATGGCTACCGCGTCGGCGAGGTGATACGCAAAATGAAAGACCCTGCCTACGACCGGATCACGCTGCTGGGCATTGCCTATGATTCGGGCTTTAATTCGAAGACGACCTTTAACCGGACCTTTAAAGAACTGGTGGGCGAGACGCCGGCAAGCTTTAAAAACGGGCTGAAAAAAGCGACCAATTTATAAGCCGGGGCGTTTTGAACAGGCTTTCCGGCCATTTTGCGGTGTTTTCAGGTCAACACACTTATGCAACGCCGCTTTTATTACGTACTCTTCGTTTTGTTTTTCGCTGGTGCTGCCGTCGCGCAGTCTGTCTCTTATACACATCTCCGAGCCCACGAGACAAGAGGCAATCTCGTAT
>NZ_CAMFHL010000070.1 GCF_945952095.1 uncultured Arsenicibacter sp.
GATGTCTGCGTATTGATGCCCAGATCGGCACTGTTTGGGAACGGTCCGCCCGGCGAAGTTGCCCGCCCCAACTCAAATCCGGGTTCATTATCCGCCCGATCCGTCCAGCTCAGGTTGATCCGGGTAGACGACGCCGCGACCGCCGCCAGGTTAGCCGGTGCAACGGGAACCGGAATGGGCTGGGTTGTCCCGCAGACCGTATTGGAAAAGCCCGAACCGCCAACGCTGTTTTTGGCCTGCACACGGTAGCAATACTGCGTATTGGGGGTCAGGTTGCGGTCTGAATAGGTTTGGGTGTTGATGCCCAGGTCGGCGATTTTGGTAAACGGTCCGCCCGGCGAGCTCGCCCGCTCAACCTCAAAGCCGGTTTCATTATTGGCCAGATCGGCCCACTGCAAATCAATCTGCGTCGATGATATAACGGTTGCTGCCAGCCGCGCGGGGGCGGCCGGAGGCGTTTGCTGCGTAGTCGCGCAGGCAACCGACGAATAGTCATGGCCGTCTTCATAAATCCGGTAACAGTACTCCGTACCAGGCGAAAGGCCGCTGTTGTCGGTGTATTCCCCGCCGTCGGCCAGGGTCGTGGCAATGCGCGCCCAGCTGCCGTTCTGCCCCAGCCGGCGTTCAATGGCAATGCCGCTTTCTTTGCCATAGCGGTTCCAGGTCAGTTTGATCGAGGTCCCCGACAGGGCCTGCGCCTGTAGATTAACCACGTTGGTTGGCGCCAGCGGCGTGGTCAGGCAAGGCACATTGGAGTAGTCGGATGCGCCGCCGCTATACCGGGCGCGGACCCGGTAGCAGTACTGCGTTCCACTGGCCACACCGTTGTCGGTATACGTCGGTGTCCGGCTATAGGCAACCGTCTGGATCAGCACAAACCCGTTAGCGGCATTATTGCTGCGTTCGATCTGGTAATCCGTCGGCGCGCTGCCTGAGCCGTTGTTCCAGACGAGCCGGATGCTGCTCCCCTGCAACGTCAGGGCCAGCCCCGTCGGTGCGCCGGGGGGCTCGGGAGGGGTTGAAATCGAAATTTCATTGGAATAGGCCGACGCACCGGTCGCAAACACGGCCCGCACCCGGTACGTCCCGCCCCCGACCGAATTATCGGTATAGGTGGTCACGTTGGCACCAACCTCGCCGATTTTGGTAAAGCTGGTGAAGTTATTCCGTTCGATTTCAAATTTCGTTTCTCCCGTCGAATTATCCCGCCACGTCAGCACGACGCGGTTATACGCCGGCGCGGTAGCGGCGAGGTTAGACGGGGCGGTGAACTGGGCGAAGGCGGGAAGTGACAGAACCAGCAAAACCCCACATAGCCACACTATATCCGTAAACTTTTTCATCGCTATTTCATGTCTATTGTTACACGGTTCGACAAGCCGGATTCCCGCCCGTCCGGATTAATGACTTTAACGGCATACTCATTTTTACCCTTCCGCGGCTGACGGTCAATAAAGGTTGTTTCCCTGTTAACCGCCCCGTAGCTTCTCAGCGGCTCCGGTGAATTTGCCCGATAGATAATGTACCGGCACAAGGCATTCGGATGTTTCCAGGTCAGCACAATATTTTTTCCGTCCGCAGAAAGTGAGGCTGACACATTCTGCGCAGCTTTTACGGACATGGGCAGTGTTTTCAAATCCAGCACAGGTGATACCGGCGACCGTAGCCCGGAAGAATCAACAGCCACCAGCGCGTAGGTATACGGTGTACTTGATTTGACGGTAAGGTCAGCATATCTGGTTATCCCCGGCGCCATTTTTGCAACTTCAGTCCAGCGTTCTGTCGTAGCACTGCGACGAAGCAGAATTTGCTCACGGACATCCGTACTGCTGCTTTTGGCCCACTCTACTGTCATTGCCGAATCACTGGCTACATACCGGGTCAGAACCGGCGGAACCGGTGCAATACGGTCAGGGCGCTGAAGAATCAGGATGTCTGAAGGTTCACCGGGATTATAATTGCGGTCATAGGCAATGACGCGGTAACAAAGGCGACGGCTCAATGTCTGCAATGAGGTCGTATCATTAAATACACTCACGGCCAGGTAATTACTGGTTCTTGGCGTAAAAACATGGTCAGGATCGTTGGCCATGACAACCACATAGCCTAACAAATCGGCCTCCGGACTTGTATCCCAGACAAGTCGTACAAAACCGGTGGTGTCGACATACCCCTGAAGCCCCTTTGGCTTTGCCGGACCTTTCGTATCGATAAACGAACATTGTACCGGCAGCGAGGGACTTTCATTACCACTGGTATCAACAGCTGTTACCCGGTAAAATGCAGGCAGGTAGGGAATGGCAGTCGTGTCGGTAAAGGTCAGCTGATTGCCGGTTATCAGTTTCGGCGTAAGACTGACAAACGGTCCTTCAATCTTCATCCCTTTACTAACCTGATACCCTTTAAAATCCCCCGGGCGATTCGGATACACCCAGTTTACCTGCACTTTACTTCCGCCCATATGCTTAACCTTCACCTGCTGTACGAGAGCCGGCGGTGTCTGATCCACACTGCGTACCGTAATCGTGGCCGGCAGACTCCGCTCACCAAACGGTGTTATCCCGACAACCCGATACAGATAGGGCTGATAATTACGGGCCGTAGAGTCAATGTAGGTAATCCGGTCGGCCCGTTTACTATCCGGTGGCTGCAGCCACGGGCGACGTGTCAGCCGCCGGAATGTTTTTCCCGCATCGGCAGAACGCTCCACATAATACGCCGTGAACAGGTTGTCGGCTATAGCTCTGTCCCAGCTAACGCGTACAACCCGGTCACCGGCTTCGTACTGTAGCGGTATCATCTCCGCCCGTTCAGTAGCGGGCAGATTGACGACACTGGTCTGGCCTGCTTCAACCGGTAAGCCTGTCGGTCTGTTGTTTACGGGCGGCGAAGGGGGCAGCAACGGGTAGATGTAATAGCGGTATAAAATGCCCGGCTTCACGTCTTTATCCAGAAACCCAAGGCCGAGCCCACGGGCGTGAACCGGATTGACGTCAGCCTGAATCAGCGCCAGCGCAAAAGCCAGCTGATTCTGTTCATGCTGTCGCAGCGCCTTACCCAGCGTTATACCGCCCGTAAGATCAATATCCGACTTTTTTCCGTACAGTAACTGCACACACAAGCCGGCCAGGGTATCGCGGGGTCCTGCTTTCTGTTTCCATTCATCAATTGTCCAGGGACGTATTGTCTTCTGATAGTCTACCTTGAGCTTCCCGTCGGCGCCGACACTGCGTCTGGTCAACAGATAGCCTTCACCCCGCAGGGCCGCCCGCCAGAGTGTAGCCTGGTCGGGTGCCCACCGTATGGCTATCGAATCGCCATAGGCCTTCCCCATGATCATCATCCGGTATATAGTCGTGTCGCTGTCATTAGTACCGGCCGGTTGCGCTCCCTGCCTTAACGCGGGTTTCGTTCCCTGAGCCTGAGCTCCGCTTACCGGCAGCAGCAGTATGCCGGTAAGCATCAATAGATGCAGCAAGCGTATCATTTGAATTTGATAAAGAATAGACCTGTACGATTTGTATTCAGCATATCAGAGAAAGCTTCCGGTGACAAACAGTTGCCTTCCTTATCCCAGTAGCGATCACTCACCCCGGCGGGATTGTTCAGACTATAATTCGCCACCTTCGTTGCCGGCAGGGTCCATACCTGTACACTGACCGACGAATTTTTCTGATAGCGTAATGGTTTGTAGTAGAAATCTTCGGGATTTTTGAAACCGGACGGTGAAATATTGCTCAGGGATTTATAGAAAAAATTCTCATTCATCTTAGTATCCCCCTTTATTTTGGTCACCAGGTATGCGATATAACAGTTTGACTTTATGGTAAACGTAAAGTTGACAGGTGGCCAGAATTTATTATAGGCCATCGCATTTACCGTTGCCTTTTCGATAGCAGGCGTGAAGGCGTCAAAGTCATCGACTTTCATGTTGTCGTAGAACGTGGCATTCGTCATCGACACAAACATGGCATCCGTAAAGGTCTTAATCTGCTCCTGGGTCATACCCATATTCGTACACACAAGCTTCAGCTGCTTATCGATCGCCGTGGCATAGTCGATGGACAACGGCTGTAGTTTTTCCTTCAGATCAATCAGCAGATCAGCGGCATTTTTCACCAGTGTATTGGCATAGAGTTTATGGAAAGGCGTCGGATCCAGCACGACACCCACGCGGCGCTTGCCCTGGCTCATTACCTGAGCGGCTGTCCCGGCCGCGATCATAACGTCTTCCCCCGTAATCTGATTCGTCTCATAATATGCTTCCGAGCCCATTAATGCCTTATCAACATCCATGTCTTTTATCGGCGGCTCGGGTCCTTCAAACATACTGTTTGTATAAACCATCTGCCGTGACAGGCGATCAGTAGCACTCCACACTGCCGACACCTGATTACCAGACGGCAGGTAGTTGAAATAGTTGATCATGGATAGCGTAGGATTCACAAAATCCTTAAACCACGCATTGCTGTTCCAATCCGCTTTTAACCCGATCAGCGATGGTAAAAACTTACCGTTACCCAGATCCGTCGACCGCAATTCATATGTGTCAAAGTTTTCGCTTGTTCCCATCGGGATGACGTACATATTATCAGCCAGTGTGCTGGTATAGGCCGGCAGCGGAATTACTTTTTCCTCCTGTAACGAATTAAACGCGACCATGGCCAGCTTTTCGCTCAGCGTATTAAACTTGCTGGTCTGGAAATAGTAGGTGTATAGTACCTGCTCCAGCTTTTTACCAATCTCGTAGTCCTGCTGAAAGTCATAGAGCCGGACCAGCTTATTACTCTTACCTGTTTTGGAAAGATCTACCTGCACCACACTGGTCCCGTCGCCGTAGATTTCCGGTTTCTTATCCAGATACGTCCCGACGGCAGCTGTAGCCTTCAGATTAACCGATGCAGCAAGCTGACCGGCTCCTGCTCCCGGCTGCCCCAGATTGCCGGTTAAAACCCCTTTTGCAGCACCGCCGCCACTGCCACCCTGGCCCTGGTTATTGAGATCAAACAGCTGACCGGCGCCCACATTTGCCGTGATAACAGCATTATTGTTGTTGCCTTGTCCTTGTCCGTTGGAAGTCATCCATCCGGTGGCAACATAAAAATTCTTAGCGGCCGACTTCTTTTTCATATCGGCCAATATGGCCTCCTGTTCCTTGATGTACTTCTGTGTCGGTACGCGGACCAGTTCGAATCTGTACAGCTGGTTATTTTTCAGAACTGCCTGCGACATATCATAGGTAACATGCAGTTTATCAACAAATTTGGCATCCAGCAGAATCGCACCCGCCTTGGTATTTGTATTAAACGAACCGCCGAATCCAGGTGTCAGCCGCACTTTCAGGTTAAAATCTGCGGTATTATCCAGATTATCGATACAGCAGGTTTTTGCCATAAACTCAATGAACGTTGGCTTATTCTCCCCTTTCATAAAGTAGCGCTGCCCTTCAAACGGATAGGAGTAGGCAATCGTCTTGTTGTTGCCCTCACGGGTTAATGTCGTATTACATTTACCGGTCCGGAACGAGACCTCCATCACTGTTTCCTTTACCTTACCATCTTTCGTCCTGAACTCCTTAAACACACCGCCCGGTTCTCTGCGGATGGCAACCAGCCCGAGTTTCAGCGTATAGTCCGTTTCCGGTGCGAGGGCAGAATTCCGGTAAAACGTAGCGTTGTAATTATCATCACCATCTTCGTTTTTGCCGTACCGTAACCGGCCGCTGTCGTCATTGATACACTCTTTGAAGGCATTGTAATTTCCACCGAAGGACTTTGGTTTAGCCAGAAACTGCATGCCCGCCTTGTAGACAATCCGGAATGTAAGCGTTTTCAGAACATGGCCTGCCTTGTCGGTTGAGTCAACGTCAATGTTTGTTTCTACCGGAAAGTTAAACTCGGCATAAAAGGGCGACATAATGGAGGCATCCTTATCTCCGTCCGGTAAAAGCGAGGAAATAAGCGGCAAATCCCCGAACGGATCAATCGGCAACTCTTTCGGAATACACTGATTTTTAATGTTGTATTCCACATGCGCAGAGCAACTGCCACGTACCAGTCCGCCCAGTGCCCTGTAGCGTAACATGACGCTCCCCTGCAACCAGATCGGATTCACCATGCCGGCCTGTAATAAGGCCGCCGCCTGCCCGCTGAGCGCTTCTATCCTGCCTTCATAGAACCACAAGTCAACATCTATACTGAGCGCAAACCCCAGATAGGCGTATAGCTGTGCGACAGCATACCAGCCGTTAAACCCGGGTGTACTGTACTGCGCACAAGGGCCAACCTGTTTCAGGACAAAATCATACCCCATTCCGATTGAATACTCAAACACAAATGGCCCGAACGAATTCTCAATGGGCTTATCCAGCGTACCAACCCCTGTAAAGGCGCCGAAGGCCAGTGCTGCCCCGTTTTTACTACCGGCAAATACCTCCGATGGCTTGTAATGCAACCGCTGTAACATATCAGCCGGAATTCCGTAAGGCGGCGGCGGCAACGTCCCGAAGACCTCTTTCGGTACATAAGTTCCCATCAGGAAGTACGAATTCATTTTGAAGAGCTCGGCCCCGCCGGCCATTAAACTCAGATCGACCCTGGCTCCGTTGGGATTACCTAATGCCGCATAAAAATCACCGTTACTCCAGTTCAGATAAATACTTCCCGGCACTGATCCCACAACCGAAAAGTCTGCCAGTGATTGCTGGGCTTTCAGATTCAGGTCACCGCTGAACGTACTTTCAGTGATGTTAATGTTGATCAGTGCCTTTCCGGTAGCCAGCGGATTTGTATAGGTCGGCGGTTCATTACTGTGCAGTAAATAAGCGGCAGCATCAATCGTTATCTGCATCGGATTGAACTCAACGGTCAGCGTACCGTCCATATTGAGCAGACTTCCTTTTATCGGAGTTCCGATGATCACCCCCGCCTGTAAGCCCAGGGCTTTCGGGTTCGGATTAAGCGTAACCGTTCCTTTCTGGCTATCTACGACCTGATTCACATTCTTATATAACCCACCCCGGAATGCCTTCAGAAACAAGCCGGAGGTACCCAGTGCAATCGGCGTGAGCAATGGAACGACACCACTGACAAAATAATACTTATACCCCTGTGCTCCCGTCGTCCGGCCAAACCGGGCCTGGACTTTCAGGCCCGACGCAAAGCCGATATTCAGCGTAGCATCTCCATAGAACCCATTGCCCCATTTGGGATCATCCCGTACAAAATCAATATTCGCATTCACCCCAACCGGCCCGATCTTCCCGTCAACATTTATTTTATCGATCAGGAAATCATTGTACCCCCAGTCTTCCCATTTGGCGCCGACGGTAAACCGTAAACGGGCTGTTGTTGATCCCTTTAGCGTAAAGCCATCGGCCAGATCAAGGTTTCCGGTAAAGCCCAGGTCCTTCGCAATCTGGCCATTCTTCAGGTTTTTGGGAGACACCGGCTCCAGCAGGCCCACATTGGTTAGCGTAAGCGGGAAGCCGCCCTCACCCTCAGCCCCGAGATAACGTTGCGGCGAATTAAAGGAAAGGTTTTTCAGACTGAAATACGGCGCATCCGTCATCACGGCCAGTTCTTCAAACGAACAGGCCGTAATTTTAGCAATGCTGATATCGACGTCCAGCTTTCCGTTAAAATTAGCCTTTGCGGAAAAATTTCCGCCGACATACTTAATATCTATATGTGAATCACTGTTGAGCTTTAAGTCCGCCCGCCAGACATCGACGTGCATATTATCCGACGGTTTCACATTGAATGTCAGATCGGTACTATTCGGATTGTTAGCGATTGTTGCCGAGTAGGATAGCAAAGAAGGTGTCCCGTCGTCTTTTTTGAACAGGGGCAATCCGATCCCGCCCCGCATATTCGCTTCTTTAAATTCACTGTTGACAAAGGTGCCGGTAATTTCATCAACTGAAATTCCCCAGCTCTTCAGCTGTCCGTCGCCGAGGGTAAGAATATTCTGCAGGAAAATTTTACCGCTAAATCCGTTCTGGTTATCATAAACCAGTTTCTGAACACCGCCCGTCAACGGCTTACCCTGTTTATTCAGCTTCGCAAAAACACCGCCGAGCTTCAGCTGAAGCAGCGGGAAATAAATACCTTTCCACAGGTTACCCATATTGGTATAGTCGGCGGGAAAACCAGTCGGATTGTCATTTTCGCTGTTGTCGTAGGTGCCTTTTGTTACGTTCCCATTGGCATCTGTCATTGAAAACACATAATCTTTCAGGCTGCTTACATAGAAATCATCAAATGTTACATCTGCGCTCCAGTTATTGAAATCGGGCGTATCAACTGTGGAGGTAATCAACAGTTCCAGATCGGTACCATCATCCGCCCGATGCAGTCCGGGTGGTTTTAAACCGGCCGCGATGTGCATACTTTTAAAGCCATCCCCGTCAAAGACAACATAGGTGACCCTTTCCTGTAAGGACTTGAACGCAACCGCTCCGCCTTTCAGCGTCAGCAGACTTGAGGCGGCCATGTCTTTGGCAAGGTACAGAATTTTATCCCC
The DNA here is from genome assembly GCF_945952095.1 of uncultured Arsenicibacter sp. GTDB lineage: Bacteria > Bacteroidota > Bacteroidia > Cytophagales > Spirosomataceae > Arsenicibacter. The sequence continues at coordinate 8,524 of NZ_CAMFHL010000070.1, forward strand.
GCACGTACCGTCCGGCTTGATACACAGGTGATAGGCCGCCAGCGGAATGCCGTTGAACTGCGCACTCAGCCCCGGTGACTCAATAAAGGTGGTGGCGTTCAGGTATGCGTCTTCCGGCGTGAAGAACACATCGGTAATGGCAATGTTCGAGCTGACCGGCCCTATCTGTTTATCAATGCCGAAAGGTACTTCCATCCCGACACTTTTCGCAACCTCTCCTGCCTGCGACAGCATATGCCCCGGAAAAGCCTTCATCTGATCACTCAGTTTCTGAATCTGACTTCCGACGCTATCTGCATTGGCCGTACTGATCTCCGGCATTTTAGGTGGTTCGAGCGCCGGTTTGCTGGCTTTTGGGAAAATACCGGGAAAATCGCCGCTGCGAATGGCCTGAATGTAGCCACTGATCACCTCTCCTGCTGCATTACACTGGACATTGACCAGCTCAACCCGCAACTTGAAATATGCATTGTTGACCAACGGCATCGGTATTGTCGCATTGCCGGTCAATACTCCGTTTACCTCTTTGACACCATCAGCTGTTTTCAGAAACGTCACCTGGAAGCCTGCCACTGTGGCCTTTCCGGCTTCCAGGGCCGGTTTGTTGTTTACCGTTTTATCAGCAACCGTATATTTACAGGAGCAGGTAGCATCAATCGGGTTTGATTTATACGCTACAGCCGTCTTGCCCTCCGGCTGGCTGGTTGTTCCGCCAAGGCCCGGTATCGGTATAATCGGTGTCTGGGCAACTTCCATGCCCGGTTTCAGATTACCCAACGGCCCGCTCCCGTACGTAAACACACAGACCGGACTTTTGCCATCGTTCAGAAAGTTCAGCTTTTTGCTCCGGTCGATGGCCTGTACGCGCCAGGCATACCGCTTACCAGGAGTCAGCGGCGGCTGTGTCGGGCCGTACAGAAACGTGCCGGTACGGAGATTACGCACCTCAACACCCGACCTTGGCAGCGCCACGGCATCAATAAAGACGTTCGGATCGATGTTTACCTGTGGCAGCTCCACAACCCGCAGCGTGTATTCCACCTGCGCGGGCGATACGCCCACCGGCGGCGTCCAGGTAAACACCAGCGCCTGCGGGTTGACCGGCATTACTTCTGCATCGCAGAGCGGGGCCACCAGAATCGGCGGTTCAACGGCCCGCACCTGAATCGGGGCTGAGCAGCCAATCGGAAATTCCGCCGACAGGGGCTGGCCAAACAACGTAGCGCCCGTTGCCGAACGGCCCTCATTATACGCACGCACGCAGAGCTGGTAAAACCCGTCCGGCAACGGCAGCCCCTGCGCCAGCCGGGACTTGTCGATGCCCGCCACCTCGATCTGGTTCAGGTCGAAAAGGCCTTCCAGATCGGCGCGGGTCAGGAGCTTCTGGCCGGGCGGCACCGTCAGCGGCCGCAGCGGCCGGTAGTTGGCCGAGGTCCGGATATCGACGCCGTTATCGCCCGTCAGCTGACCGGTTAGCCGGACCTGATAGGTTGTCTGACTGGTGTTGATGATCACGATGCGGACCTGCTGCCCCGCCCCGGCGTAATCCTGTAGATAGGCGCTGTAAGGCGGTACCACACTGACCTGAATCTGAAGCGGAAAGGTCTGGGCTCCTGCGACGGCCGATACCAGCAGTGCACAGCCAAGCAACAACCAGTGAAGCGCAGATTGCAAATCCGCTTTCAGGTAGTTCGGGATTGTAAATCCCGGACAGCGGGCGTTAGAACGTGATGCCATAACCAAGGTTCCCACGGAATTCATTAAAGGTTTGTGTTGCAATACCAGTGTTTGCGTTCAGATACAGCAGCGACAGGCTGACCGTCTGCCGCTTCGCAATCTGATAACCGGCGTTGGCCGATGCGTTAATGACCTTACCCGTAATCCCCGACTGCTGATTGACCAGATAGCTGCCGTTGAGCGAGGTAGTTAATTTATTTTTCAGAAACGACTGGGTAGCGCCGATGGTGGGGCCGAAAAACCGGACCAGACGATTTTCGGCCCCCACCGCCACCGGCAACTGCGTTTCGGTGTATGACACCATGCCATTAACACCCCACCCTGTCACTGTCTGCTGATAAAAATAGCCCAGATTCAAATTGATATTCGTGTTCTCGGTCTGACCGGCCGTGCTGGCGTTCAGGTCGCTTAGTTTCTGATAGGTTGTGGTCAGGGTAAATACCTGCATCACGTCTTCTTTCTGGAGCGTGTAGCGCAGGTTGGTGGTAGCAGCAAGGTTATTTTGAGCCAGTTTCAGCGTGTCGATCAGGGGCCGGATACCCGCCTGCTGGCTGATCCCATAGTTGGTCAGCTGCAGGTCAACGCCGAATTTGGTACCGGGATTGTAGCTGACCACCAGCGAGCCGATTTTCCGGCCGGTCCGGGCGTTTTTGTTATTGCCGAGGTTATCGAACTGAATCCCGTAACTCCCTGATAACCTCAGCTTTCCTTCCAGCACTGACAGGTTTGGGGCAATGGCATAGCTCTCAATATCGGACTGAAAGTAATAGGCCCCCATTGTCTGGAAATTCGGGTCGATGCGTTTGTATTGCAGTTTGATGCCTGCATTTTTACCTTTGTAGCCAAGAGCGGCCTGCGTCGCCTGCGTCAGTTGCGTAGACAGTCGCGGGGTGAATAGTTGCCCGAAAAACCGGACGAGCGGCGATTTACCTTCGGCCGAGATCTCGCTGGCCCGAACATCCCGCGTATAGGCACTCACGGCGGCATCCAGTTCGACGGTAATGTGTTTGAGAATGAGCAGCCGCGAGGTGGCCCCCACCACCAGATTTTCAGCCGGCTTAACCGTCTGCGCTGCCGTTGGCGCAACCGACTGAATGGACGTTGAATCGTCGGCAGCCCGCAGCATGACCAGGTCAACGTAGTTGCCCGGTTTGCCGTACCCGACTTTTACGGCGTACCCCGTCCGTTTGTAGGAAGGAATCACATCCGGTTCGGCGAGGGTCGAGGCGATGGCTTTGTTGAAGCGGCCGTAGACCGCTCCCAGCCGCAGTTTGCCCGGATTCAGTTCGACACCGCCGCCGAGAAAGGTGTGGCCCGCCAGCGTAAAGGGCGAAAAATTAACGTTACGGTAGCCCGCATGCACCGTCGCCCATTTGTAGGTCGGCGATACCCCGAACTGATTGAATGGTTGCCGGAAGCTGGTGCCCTGATTTCCCAGCACGGCCGAAAACGGTAGGGCAATGCCGCCCGGGAGCGTTACCGTTACGTTGCCGCTGATACCGAACGGCGAAGGCTGATTCCGTCCCTCAATACCACTGGCCATGTACAGACCGGCGTAAGCATTCAGACCACCCGACAGCTTAACCGGCGACGACTTTCGGGACCCTTTCCCCGTTGAATCCGGCATGGCCTGAGCCGCCAGCTGCCCGTGACCTGCCAGTATCAGCCAGACCGTAATCAAAACATGCTGTAAAACGTAGCGCATAGACAGAGCGTTTACAAACCCTGACAAAGCTACTCCGGTAGCCAACCGCAATCAATCGGATAAATGTATGACCGGAAAACTACGCAAACGCCCGCCACGGGGAGTTTTACGCAGTACGGGCCGCCCTGTTCCGTATAGTTACCGGATCATAAAACTACGCAGAAAGTCATCGCGGAACTGACGGCTTACCGGATAGGTTTGCTCCAGAATGGAGACATCGGTTTCCGTAAAATGATCGACTTTAGCCACATTCACCGCGTATGAACGGTGTATCCGCACGAGTCGCGGCCAGTTCACCTTTTCCAGAAACATCCCCAGAGACAATCGCATGAGATAACGTGTCGTCTCCAGCTTTATCATTACATAGTTCCCTTCGGCAATGATACAGAGCATGTCGGCCAGCGCAATTTTGACAAACCGGCCGTCTTTCTTAATAAAAATAAAGTCATCAATCCGCAGGATAGTATCCCGGCTAAGCGCAATTTTATCGACAGTATCTACCTCATTTACAGACACCTGTCTGGCAGGCACACCGGCAAACTGATGCAATGCCAGCTCAATGGAGGCGCGGAGGGTGGATAACTGATAGGGTTTCACCAGAAAAGCCGCCGGTCGTGTTTCTTTCGCATTGTTGAATGTCGCAGCATCGGTAAAAGCGGTGAGATAAATCACCGGAAACGGGCGGATGGCACTCAGCTTCCGGATTACGGTAATGCCGTCGTATGGCCCCTGAATCTGCACATCGCAGAGGACCAGGTCCGGCCGGTGGGCCTGAAACAAGGTAAGGGCAGTATCGTATTCTTCGGCGACGCCCACCACCGTATAGCCTTCGGCAGCCAGTGTGTCGGCGAGATCCATGCCCAGAATAAATTCATCTTCAATCAGTAAAATCTTAATAGCAGAGGCTGTCATTCAAGTACAAGTAAGTCCTGATGGATGGGTAAGGTAAACCGGAACGTTGTTCCGGACTGGTTATCAATGGCATATTCGCCTTTCAGCTGCCGGGTCAGACCATCTACCAGGCGGCGGCCGAAGGAGTTGATTTTGGTTTGCCAGATGCTGAGGTCAATGCCCGGACCATTGTCGGTAATGGCCAGCCGGATATCCTCCTGCCCCGCCTGCAGCGTAATGCTGAGCATTGGTTGCGTAGCGCGCGAAAGTCCGTATTTAAAGGCATTGGTCAGCACCTCGTTCAGCAGCAGACTCAGTGGTACGGCTTTTTCGACGGGCAGAATGACCGGCTCCAGCCTGAGCTGCACCCGCAGCGTTGCCGGCGTATACCCATAAGCGTCTGACAGTACCTGCACCAGATTGGTGATAAAAACCGGTACGTCAATGGTTGTCAGCTCCTCCGACTGATACAGTTGCTGGTGAATCAGGGCCATGGCATCCACCCGCTGCCGGCTTTCAGCAAATGCCTGTTTCGTTCTGTCGGGGTCGATGTTGTTGCTCTGTAGTTTGAGGAGGCTCGACACCACTGCCAGGTTATTCCGGACGCGGTGATTCAGCTCGCGGAGGGCCAGTTTAAGGCGTTCCGACTGCACATCGGCGCGGTCCCGCTCCAGAGACAGTTCCCGGGTCCGCTCGGCAACGATGCCTTCGAGTTTCTGGTTTTGTTCCAGAATCATCGCTTCGGCATCGTCTTTAAAGAGCCTCACTTTATAACCGACGGTAAAGGCATAACCGGTGAGCGACAGCATGACAAAGATGTTCAGCATGAGCTGAATATCAACCGTTATGTAGCCTTCTGTAGGCAAAAGAGCAATGGGCAGGAAAATGACCGGCCATACCTGCGAAACCAGCAGGTATTTCGCGGGTTTATACCCTTTCCGGGCCACATAGAAGTCAGAATAAAGCACAAAAAAGTAGCATATCCCGCTGAACGCGCCATTCAGGTCCAGAATTAATTTGGTATCAAACAGGGCTATACTACTGATTAAAAGATACCCGAATCCATGCACGTAATAGCCATAGTGTATTAACCGGTTTCCATACCGGTTGATCTGTAGGAAATGACGTTGAAACAGACAGGATGTAATCCCTGCTACACCCAACAATATCGTAAACAACGTACTGCCGGAAAGCCAGACGGGTAAATTAAAATAACCTGTTATCAGTCCTGCACCAACTATGTGTTGCGCTAACTGCATAACAATATGCAGAAATAACAATAAATAGGCTGTTTCTTTACTCAACCACCAGGCAGACAGAATGAACAGGCAAATACCCAGCAGGTATCCGATGAAAATACTTCCCGATATATCCTGCAACTGAGTGGCCCGCAACAGGCCGGTCTCCGTGTAAATTCGTAACGGACTTTGCTTTATCCAGACTCGTTCGATCCGCAGTAAGTATACTTTTTGCTGATGAGGTGCCAGTGCCAGTGGCATTAAAGCCGTAGTATGCGGGATATAGAGATCGTTTCGGTATACATCCATCCCGCCCATGCTGAGCAGCTTAGCTTTTTTCCCGTCCCACTCGTATAGCTCAGCTTTCGAATAGCCCCCGTGCCTCAGCATCCCATAAAGATGCTCATGTGATTCATTACGTACCGAAAAACGTAACCAATACACAATACCGGCACTGTTACCAATCACTAGCGCCTTTGTATATAAGGGCTTAAACCCCGCCCCATGCCGGGTAACTTCGTTAATGCCTGCCGATGATTGCAGCACCTCAGCAAAACCATCCAGCGTTCCGGTATCGTGCTGACCGGTGATGATAATCGGGCGGGCCTGAGCAGTGGCCAGCCAGGGCAGCAGTAAGAGGAGGCCAAGGATAAGCGGTTTCAGCCGCAGAAAGGCACGGGCATCTGATGCATTTTTCAGAAGTCGGGGAAATGCGGATTGCATAGATTTACGGCGGCTTACTCATTTTTACGGCCACTTCCCGACTTCCATTTTCCTACAAACCTTGTGGCGTTGCTAAGATAATTGTAAAATGTACACTTAATCATGCATATCGGTACTTATTTATAAAAATTTATTTTTTCTCCACATACCAATTCGCGCTACTAACATACCACAGGCCGTTGGTAGAATACAATTCCGGGCAGTTGATTTTACTATCATTTAGCTTTCGTCAACAAAGTAATTTATCTGATATATATCGCAAAAAAGCAACTGCCGTCGTCTGCTTTTTACCGTATGAACGCTATTATGGCCTGTTATGCAGATATATAGTGTCTCATCACCCATTTCATAAAAGCAGTTTTTTACAAATCACACAAACCTCAATGTCTAATCAACTACCTCAGAAACAAATCCTTCTACCGGGCCAGTCTATCTATTCAGAAAATGGATTATACCAACTGATCTATCAGACAGATGGCAATTTAGTACTGTACGTATTACCCCATAAACGCGCAGTCTGGTCGATCGGTGTTGGCTCACCGATACCCGGTAAGTGTACCATGCAATTCGATGGTAACCTTGTGGTTTATGATGCTAACGGAAACCCATACTGGAGCTCAGGCACAACTAATCCGGGGAGCCGGCTAGTGTTGCAAAATGACCGGAACTTAGCCATGTACAACGCGGCCGGGGAAATGGTCTGGGCTTCAAATACGACTGCCGCTTATCAGTTATGCCAAACAGATAGCCTGCTACCGGGCCAGTCTATCTATTCAGACAATATGGTATACCAGTTCACTTACCAGACAGATGGCAATTTAGTGTTGTATGTACTACCTCATAAACGACCGGTCTGGTCAATCGGCGTTGGTTCTCCGATACCCGGTAAGTGCATCATGCAATTCGACGGTAACCTGGTAGTTTATGATGCCAACGGAAACCCTTACTGGAACTCAGGCACAGAGGAAAATCCGGGGAGCCGGCTGGTCATACAGAATGACCGCAATCTGGTTATTTATAATTCAGACGGAAAAGCCTTATGGAGTTCAGGGACGCCCATGTGGTCAAACAACACCAAAATCAACTTTGCGTATGATAAGTTTGACTATTTCGATCCGCAAACGCTCGGTTTAACTCCGGAAACATTCCCTTACGAACTCGTAGCCATTTGGGTACCCCTGTTCTGGTATACGGATGACTCCTACAGCAAAGCAGACCGGGATCTTACTGTATGCCGACCGTTAACACTTCCCGGATGGAATTTTCTGGGACAATATGCCATAGAAGGCAGAAATAAAGAATTTACAGACTACAGGGCTTTATTAGTAAAACCGGTTAAAGGCAGAAATCCATTAGCCCGGCCCGATGGTTTTTCACGGGTTTGGGGCGTACGTCAAGACAATCAGGACTGGGAATTAGCCTATAAAATTGCGTACACAATTTTAGCTTCTATGGCATATGCTGCAGATGCTCAGGCAAAAGAATGGGAACATAGTCAGGAAATTGTGAACGCTGTATACCATATGTGGACAGAAAACCCAATTAAGTTTCAGAAAGTCAAAGACGAAATGTCTACCCCATTCCACGGGAAACGAATGGGTTTATACACGCCGAATGCACCGGGTGGTTACGTTGGCCTGAGCGATGTATGGGAAAATACGGAAAATAGCGAAGACCTGTTATTTGCTGATTATGCCTGCATCCGGAAAGACCTGCTTAAACCTACGCAATACACCGGTATCGTCTGGAATGATCAAGGCTCAGAGGCAAATGATGACGGTTCGGTTCTAAGCATTGCAACTGACCCCAGATACATTCAGATACCAGCGGGTAAGCCCGCAGTTTCCTTTTTTAAGGCTTTTCCTAACTATCCGGATGTAAACCAGGTAATGCAGATACAAAGCCCGTATACTCTGGACTGGAGCAAGGTCTTCTTCCTGAAGTAAGTTCTTACTGCGCGGCCAACGGCTATAGTACTTTCTCCGATCGGATAGTTTCAGCAATAAACTACCCGATCCCTTACGTATCCGCTGTTCTTTTTCACGGTAGAACAACCAGTCGGTGACAGCGCCCACAGACCGGCTTATTAAAGACAATTATTTGCGCCTGACGTATGTCCACATCCCAAATTCCTGCTACCCGCATATCACAGACCGGTAGTCAGATACATTTTTCTGACAATGGCTGATACCGGAGCTAGCTTTAGCCAAAAAATTAAACTTCCTATCCGATGCATTCAGAATTACTACTCCTGTTTTATCCATTTATTAAGAAAAACGCCGTTCCGGACACTGCCTCTATGGCCGCTACAGCTACATCTCCCCTGATCCGATTCCTCTACGCTTGTGCCATGCTTTTACTTTTAAGCGTTCCGCTGTCGGCACAACACTGGAATGTACAGACCTATGGCTCAGCCTACGATATTAACAGCATGTTTTTTGTCAATGGGTCTACGGGTTGGGGAGTCGGCGTAAACGGGATTATCCGGAAAACAACCAACGCGGGTAAAACATGGACCGCGCAAACGGTCAATACCGTTAATATCTTTAATAGTGTATACTTTATTGACGCATCAACAGGATGGGCTGCCGGGCAGGGTGGAATCGTTTACAAAACAACGGACGGCGGCGCTAACTGGGTAGCCCAGAACGCAAATACCACGAATGATATCTACTGGGTTTATTTCCTGAATGCATCGACCGGCTGGATGTCGGGCGCATCGGGCGTACTCCTCAAAACAACCGACGGCGGCAGCACCTGGAATATATTGTCATCCGGAACAACTTACGGACTAACCAACATTTACTTTACAGATGCGAATACCGGCTGGTTTATTGGTCAGGGAGGCTTAATCCGTAAAACAACGAATGGAGGCACAACATGGTCCACTCAAGTCTCGAATACAACTCAAACCCTTAACAGCATGTATTTTACCAGTGCCTCAACCGGTTGGGTTGTGGGCGCAAGCGGCGTTATCCGGAAAACCACCGATGGCGGTACAACCTGGATAACTCAAACATCAAATGTTGTGCCTAATCTTAACAGTACGTTTTTCGTTGATGCAACAACCGGCTGGATTGCCGGCAGCAATGGTGTACTCCTGAAAACAACGGACGGAGGTACTAACTGGGTATCGCAGACATCAGGGACAACCAATGTACTCCGGCGGGTTTTCTTCACCGATTCCCGTACCGGCTATATTGTCGGGCATACCGGTTTAGTGTTAACCAGCTCAGAGCTGACAGTAGTACCATCGACCAACGCAGCGTGCGTCAACAGTCCGGTATCATTCACAGCAACAGCGGGGGGTTTCAGTCCGACAAGTTTCACATTAAGCAGTTCATTACCCGGCTCCTCTTCTGCTACCTTCACAACGTCATCACTCACGGCTATCGCAGGTACCGTTTCAGTTCCAACAACTGTAACCTATACTGTGAAGGCAACCGACGGCACCATCACTGAGCAGGCAAACACTACGGTTACAATTAATCCGATACCTACCGGTTTTACAGTTGCTTCGGTTACGGTTTGTCAGGGCCAGTCGGCGACGCTGATCGCCAGCGGATGTCCGGCGGGCGGAACCGTACGTTGGGAAGATGGTTCTATCGCAGATCGGTTTATTAAGGCCACGAGCGGCAGTGTTTCGGCTACCTGCACCGTTAACAGCTGCACGGCAACCGCAAACGGGACAGCCACTTTCAGCAGCAATGTTTTTCCGCCACCGGCGGCAATTGCCGGCCTGCAGGCCAGCACCGGCGGTTGCCCCTATTCGATCAGCGGGCAGGCAACCGGCAACGGGTTTGTCGTTTCGGGCCCTAACGGCTATGTGTTCAGCAACGTATACCGGGCCGGAGGGCCTTCTCAGGCGGTATGGGCAACCAGCATTAAAGAACCCGGCACCTACACCCTGACCGCAACGTATGCCAACAGTTGCGGCAGCACTACTACCTCCCGAACAATTGAGATCAGCGGAAACCGGTGTCCGTAGCTAATGCCTTATAAACATCGGGATGCATGATGTACGGTATGTGGCCGCCCTGCCGGCCACATACCGTTTTATTACCCCTGCAAACAAGAACAGACAAGGCATGCCTTGTCTGTTCTTGTTTGCAGGGGTAAGCTGTTCTTCTGGTTGCTGTTTTCGACCGGAGCTGATAACAGGCAGGTCTGCAAGCGTTCTACCCAACCACCATAATTGCCGGATAAGCGTATAACTATAGCCGTCAGGTAAATCCTATTCCAAATAACTTCTGTCTGTTTACGATAATCATTTCAGGCTAAATACATCCTCGTTGAAAACGATATATTATAAACGAGAATAGGTGCTTATGACTACATATATATCATTATATTTATTAATACTATACTTTTTTTACTCACAATATACTTCTTCATCCAACTAATTAACTACATTAGTGCCTCCCACACACATTTATTCCTGCTCGGATATCCAACCGCTCCCACTTAAATGAATCATTTTAACCTAATGCTTGTATGCACAAAAATCTCTACCTGAAGAATAGTATCAGGCCTCAGCGGCAATCTATTTGCTTTTATCTGATTTGGCTGATGCTTATTTACTTACCGACGGTCAGCAATGGCCAGGCAAACCCCAAAAATTTTTCCGGTGATATCATACCGGGCCAATACATTGTTGTTATGAAAAGGAATGCGCTGTCGCAGGCGCGTGTCGCAGCGGGTCTGACCTATGCCCGTCGCCAACAGCTTATGCGGGAAGACGTCAGTACATTACTAAGCCGTAACCGCGTACAGAACCAGAAAATTACGCAGGTGTATGAATCAGCAATCCGGGGCTTTACGGTAAAAAACCTGTCAAAATCCGAACTGGAGCAACTCCGGACTGACAGTGAGATCGCTTATATTCTGCCGGACCAGATGACCTACCTCGACGAGGGAGTTAAAACCAGCCACTCAGCCAAGGTAACCCTGCCTGTTGTTAACAGTTGTGACAACTATGTTTCAATCAACAACGGTACGCCGATTACCAATGTCACAACCGCCGACTTTGGTGCTCAGGCTTTTAGCCTTACTGCTGAAGCCGTGCTGGTTAATGATGGATCAGGTGTAACCACAGATGCATGCTCGCCCATCCAGAACGACGTATCCGGTAAGATTGCTGTCATTGATCGCGGCGGGGGCTGTACTTTTGCGAACAAAGTAGATCAGGCGATTGCCGCCGGAGCAATCGGTGCACTCATCCTGAATAATAGTGCGACACCGGTAAACGGAATGACCGGATCACTGAGCTCCGGTACGTCAATCCCGGTAATGCTCATCAGCCAGGCTGATGGGAGCAATCTTAAAACCCAGCTCGGCAGCGGCACGGTTACCATTACGATGAAGCGCGTACCAAACAGTATAGAACAATGTACGCCCTGGGGCATCACCCGTGTTGGCGGCGGGCAAACGGTAGCCGGCAAACGTGCCTGGATTATTGATTCAGGAATTGACCTGACGCACGAAGACCTGAATGTTAATAGCACACTAGCTAAGTCTTTCGTCGGCACATCGGCTAATGATGAAAACGGACATGGTTCACACGTGGCCGGTATTATTGCCGCTCTCGATAATGATAAAGGGGTGATTGGCGTGGCAGCCGGTGCTGAAGTAGTTCCGGTACGGGTGTTCGGGGCATCGGGAGGTTCGCCAACCTCTATCATCGTTGCCGGTATTAACTACGTGGCAGGGCTTGCCGCCAGCAGTGATGTGGCAAACCTGAGTCTTGGCGGACGGACAAATCAGGCCTATTATGATGCCATAATCGGGCTATCTCAAAAATGCAGCGTTGTCATATCGGCTGGTAATGACGCCATCAATACCATGCTTAAAAGTCCGGCGAATATTAACGGTTCACGGATTTATACTGTTTCTGCAATGGATAATACCGACAACTTTGCTTCATTTTCCAACTATGGTAATCAGTTTGTTGACTTCTGTGCACCGGGTGTGAATGTCAGTTCATGCTACAAAAACGGTGGATATGCCATTTTAAGTGGTACATCCATGGCTGCTCCCCACGTTTCGGGTTTGATCCTGCGCGGTGGTATTTCGTCCTACTCCCGTGTCAATAATGACCCCGACGGCCAGCCGGATCGCATTGCCGAGCTCTATGACGCTTCAAAGGAAACTGATCAGGACGGGGATAAGTACACTGTCAGTCAGGGAGACTTTGATGACAATGACAATACCGTTTATCCGGGAGCGGCTGAACTGTGCGACAACAAAGACAACGATTGCGATGGTATGATTGACGAAGGCAATGTATGCTGTCCGGCCGGAAATACGGGTGTGTTGTATGTGAATGTCAATGCCTCCGGCACAAATAACGGATTAAGCTGGACCAATGCATATACCAGTCTGTCAGCGGCGTTGGCTGACGCCCGGAAGTGCTCCCAAATTACCCAGATCTGGGTGGCTAAAGGAACATATTACCCGACTACGGATGAGTTAGGGTTAACCACAACCACCACCCGGTTTAAAACATTCGGCATCCGGGAAGGGCTGGCAATCTACGGTGGTTTTGCCGGTACGGAAGGCAGTCTGAACGAGCGAAACATTCAGAATAACCCGACTATACTAAGCGGTGATTTGCAGAACAATTCTACTACAACCGACAATGCCTACCATGTAGTACTTAACTACGTACCGCTTAATGTAACTACTCCGGTGGCTGCCACACTGAGTGGTTTTACCATAACGGCCGGCAATGCAAATTTCAACGGTGTGCTTTATCCGTTTAATCAGGGTGGCGGTGTGTTTTCCTACGGCCCGATTAGTATCGATAATACCCTGTTTACAAACAACCTAACGAATTCATCAGGCGGTGGTCTGTACATTGATCGTTCGGGGGGAAGTTCGACAATTACGGACACCAGATTTCAGCAAAACCGTGCAACCGGAGGGGCCGGCTTTTATATAGAGACCGCAACGGCATCCATAACGAGCAGTACCATTGCCAGCAATACAGCCACAAGTGGTGGCGGAGGCGTTTTTGTTACCAATGCAACTACACAGTTCAGCAAAACGCAGTTTCTAAATAACGTGTCAAAAAACGGTTCTACCGGCAGTGGTGGCGGCTTTCAAAGCTATCTGAGCAGCCAGTCAACATTTAGTCAATGCCTTTTCTTCGGTAACCAGGCGGGCGGAACATCCGATGATGGCGGTGGTGCGGTCATGGTGTACTCCGGTGATGTTACGCTGATCAATACCGATATTGTCGGCAATTCAGCCGCGACTGCGGGCGGTGCGATTGTAGTCCTGTCTAGTGTCGACCAAGAGAGCTCAGTAACGATTCCCGGATCAGTAACTGTCCTCAACTCGATCATTTGGGGCAATACACAATCCGGAAGTTCCTTTGTTGCTACCTCTCCCGGTACAGCTTCTATTACTTTTAGCCTGCTACAAGATGCGTCCTGTCCGCCTACTGTAACCTGTGCGCCCTCCGGCATCCTATACAACGCAAACCCTTTATTCACGAACGAGGGGAGCGGTGATTTGACCCTGACTACCTGCTCACCAGCTATTAATGCCGGCAACCCTGCCTCTACAACCGGCACTATTGGTAGCACCGATCTGGCAGGCAACAACCGGATTGCCGGCAATATTATTGATTTAGGAGCCTATGAGCTACAGGCGACACCGCGGGTAGCCATCACCGGTCAGCCGGTAGCCTCGTCGAGTGTCTGTGTGGGAGGAGCGATTACCGCATCGGTCAGTGTATCCGGAACAGTTACCGGCTACCAGTGGTATAAAGACAGTCCATCGGGACCGGTTGCAGTAAGCGGGCAGAGTACCTCCGCCCTTTCGCTGTCAAACATTCAGACAACTGATGTCGGCACTTACTCTCTGGTCGTTTCCGGCAGTTGTAACAGTGTAACGTCCGCGGCGTTTAGTCTGACTGTCAATACACTACCAGCCAACATAGGTCTGGTATTCAGTCAGACGGCTATTACCTGCACCAGCCCCTCTTTAGTATTTAGCGCAACGGCTACCGGCACCGGTAATTCATACTCACTCAGCAACGGGCAATCCGGTCTGTCAGGAAGCTTTACCGTGTCATCAGCCAATACCTATACCTTGAGTGTGGCCAGTCCGGCCGGATGCGTAGCCAGCACCACAGTAGCCATCGGCAGCGATAATGCGAATCCGTCGTTATCCATCAATGCCGCTACTACCGTACTGACCTGCGATTCTCCGGTAATTCTGCTGACGGGTGTGTCGTCGGCAACTGCACTGCTTTGGTCTACCAATGCGACATCAACGACCATTTCGGCTTCGATGGCCCGGCAATACAGCCTGACAGCTACCGGACAGAACGGCTGTAAGGCGACTACCTCCGTTACGATCACCGGTAGCACTACCGGCGTGGGGCCGGTCAGTGCACAGGTTAGCGGCATAATAACGCCCGGTAGCCCAACGGCTGTCATTACCGCCATCTCCACGGGAGCGTCAGGCTTCCTCATAAGCGGCCCAGGTACTGCTACCAGTAATAGCACAGGCATCTTTATGGTAAGTGCACCTGGTACTTATCAGATTACCGCCAGCAGCGGGTTATCTGCCAGTTGCTCGGCAGCTACTTCAGTTGTCGTCAAAGCAGGTCAGCCTCCGGTAATCATCAGCTATCCTGCTACCTTAACGCTAAATAATAGCGGGCAAACGATCATTCCTGTTATCGGCCAGGGTATTGTCTTCCAATTGACTGGCCCTGGCAACTATGTTTACAGCACTGTTTTTCGTCAGGATGGACAGCATCAGGCAACTGCAAGAAACATTATTCTACCGGGCAGCTACATGCTAACCGTGACGGGATCAGACGGCAGCCAGGTTCAGGCGATCATTACCGTGGTTGCGCCAGCCAGCCGGATCGTGCTCGATACGCCCGGAAACTAAACCTCCTACCCCTGCAGTGGCAAGACGGACTTTACCGCTGCAGGGCTTTTTCTCCAAAAATCCGTTTTGTCCACCCTCCCAGGCCATTTTGTCCACCCCCTACCGACCGGCACGGATTGCATACACGACTAACTTGTAGCCGTTATTCTAATCCTGCACATGACACGCACGACTACTTTTATTTCTTTTTTACGACTGTTTTTTCTGCTGACCTGTTTCCTGTTTCTCACCTCCGAAGTGGCTACCGCCAGAATCATTTATGTGAAACAAGGCGCTAATGGCGACGGCAGCACCTGGGCCAATGCACTTCCTCACCTCCAGACGGCCCTGGCGATGGCCGTTCCCGGTGACCAGATCTGGGTAGCTGCCGGTACCTATTATCCTGACGAAGGCACCGGCCAGACTGACAACGACCCGAATGCGGCTTTCACTATGCGCGAAGGCGTCTCACTCTACGGCGGCTTCGACGGTACCGAAAGCTCGCTGGCCGCACGAAAACCGGTCAATCCCCGTATTGGCCAACCATCCGGCACAACGCTTAGCGGCGACATTGGTACGCTCAACAATGACGCCGATAATGCCTACCGGATTTTCAACAACAATCAGCCGCTTACCGCCGGTACCATGCTGGACGGATTCGTCATTACGCTGGCACGGGGTAATAATGGCGCGAAATCAGGCGGGGGC
Organism: uncultured Arsenicibacter sp.; assembly: GCF_945952095.1. GTDB lineage: Bacteria > Bacteroidota > Bacteroidia > Cytophagales > Spirosomataceae > Arsenicibacter. The sequence continues at coordinate 24,415 of NZ_CAMFHL010000070.1, forward strand.
ATGTATAACCTCAACAGCAGCCCGACGATACGCAACTGCACCTTTACCGACAACAAAGCTTCCTATTACGGCGGCGGTATGCTGAATGAAAACAGTCACCCTACAATCATTAATTGCCTGTTCAGCAGCAACCGCGTTGATTCATCCCTTGAGTATGGCGGCGCCATCGCCAATAAGGGCAGTAATCCGGTGATCACGGCCTGTACATTCAGTAATAACTATGGTACCTACGGGGGCGCAGTCAGTAATCAGGGCAGTAACCCGCGCATTGTTAATTGTGACTTCTCCGGTAACCGGTCGAGCACAGGCGGTGCTTTTTATAACCTGAACAGTTCAAACCCAACCGTCATTAACTGTACATTCACGGGTAATTGCTGTGCCGGAGGTTCAGTCATTAACAGTTCCTCAAGCATCGCCTCGTTCATAAACTGTTCGTTTGCCGGTCACAGCGATATTGCCTTTGTGGAGGGTGTCAGCAGTTTAACCTTTACGAATTCGGTTTTCTGGGATAACGGAACAGCGTTATTCAGCAATTACGCCGGTCCCCAGTCAGTTGCCACGGTCACCAACAGCCTGATTACGGGTGCAGCAGAAAACTACGTCAGCGGTCCGGACAACGTCACAATTACGGCTAATCCCTTCAATCCGGATATCTACTTCGCCCTCTTACCCACGTCCGCAGGCATTGATGCCGGTAACCCTGATGCGTATACGGCTGTGAATGGCCCGTTAACCGATATCCGCGAAAATGCCCGTACGTCAGGCACCGGTTGCCGGCTTGATATGGGTGCCGTTGAATACCAGACCGGGCCGGTCATTACCAGCCAGCCACTTACCGGTACTGTGCTTTGTACCGGTACCAATCTCGCCGTTCCCGTCAGTGCCTCGGGGAACATCGCCGGTTATCAATGGTACCGGAAAAACCCATCCGGTGACTGGACCAGTCTCGGCGCGGCGCAACGTACCGCTGCTCTTTCGCTGACCAATGCCCAATCGGCCGACACCGGCGATTATCAGGTTGTCGTCAGCGGCTGCCCGGCCGTTACCAGCACGACATTCAGCCTGACGGTCAATACCATCAGCAGTTTTTCTGTCAGCACTGCCACCGTCTGTACCGGACAAATGGCTGCAATACAGGCTTCCGGTTGTCCAGGCGGCAGTATCCGGTGGCCCGACAACAGCACCGGCCTGACCTATCAGACAAGTGCAGGTAGTTCGACACCCATAACCGCCACCTGTACTGTTGGCTCCTGCCAGACTGTGGCAACCGGCCAGCTGAATGTGGTTGCCGCTGCTCCCCCAACAGCCGCTATCTTCAGCCTGACCGCTGATGAATCGGCCTGCCCCGTCCGGTTAACCGGTCAGGCCACCGGATCATCGTTTACCTTTGCCGGCCCTAACGGCTACGTATTCAGTCAGGTGTACCGGCAGGGTGGCACCTACCCGGTCTCCGGAATTAATCTCCTGCAAACAGGCAGTTATACCCTTACGTCAGTCTATCGCAATCAGTGCGGGGTTAGCCAGCCTGTCACACAGACAGTAACGGTAACCCGTAGTTGCCCCTAGCACACTGCATACCGCAGAGAAAGGCGTACCCTATCTCTGCGGTATGCGGCTGACGGATCACCGCGTAAAATATACTTTCTTAATCTTCCCGTTTTCGATTTTGTAGATCGCCGCAGCATCAACCGGCGGCCGGCCCTCCCGGAACGTAATCCGCTCATGGTCAATAACCGTATTGCCCATTACCATCCGGTTGACCAGTTCGCAGTGGAGCAACGGGGCTTTGCTGAACATCTCGCCGTACTGCTTCCGCATATGCTCCTTGCCTTTGCCGATCAGCTTTTCCGGCAGATCATAAAGCTCTACATCGTCTGCATACGGCTCCAGAAAGGCCTCGACATCCAGCGCGTTATAGGCATTGAGCTGCTTCTGCACCAGAATTTCGGGGCTGTCCGGGATTAACTGCGCCGGGGCGGCCACAAAGCCACGGTTAATCACTGTCTCAATTTGCGTCAGGGCATCAATGTCGGCCAGCGGGTTCCGGGGCAGCACAAGTACATTCGCCCATTTGCCTTCCGCCAGTGATCCGATCTGTTTTTCTTTACCCAGCACCCGGGCGCCGTTGATGGTCGATGCCTTCAGCAGCCCGGCATTCGATAGTCCGGCCAGCTGCATTTTGTGCAGCTCATCGACAAACGACGTGCCGTGAAACGTTCCGGGGTTACCGGCATCCGTACCCGTCACCACATTGATACCCGCTTTCCAGACCAGACTCAGGTTAGCAATCCGGATAGAATCGGCGTGTGCTTTCCGGTTCAGATAGGCAGCACTGACAAACCCCTCAGCATAGCGTTTTTTCAGTTCGGGCTCCGGCAGGTGTTTCATGTCAAACAACGTACCGGTCACAAACGGATTGGCCGTTGTCAGTTCGTAAAAGGTTGGTTTCCGCTTATCGGCATAAAACCGCGGAGAACCGTCGAACACCACCAGCGTCGGGCAGTAACTGACCTGCCGCTGCTTCATGAGCGTAATCAGTTCATCATCAATCAGGCCGTCTTCCGGACCATGCACCAGATAATCAGCCCCATATTTGACGCCCAGCTTGGCAGCCAGCAGTTCCTGCGTGTGTATGGCTACTTTCAGACCGTTTTTGTGCGATTCGTCAATAGCGGCCCGAACCACGTCCTGCACCTGCTCACCGGCGCCGACGCCCCGGATGATAAACCAGATTTTGATCAGATCAGGTTTTGCCGGCAACTGGCGGCGTACCATCTCACGGGCTTCATCGGGCGTGTTGGCTTTCAGAATCGGGGAATCGTCAATGGCAAAGGCCTTGGGCTGGTACGTCGAAATCAGCGGCCCTGTCAGCATAATGTACGGACTGTTGGCCTGCCTGTTATACCGGTCGCGGTACGGGTATTGGTACATTGGTCCGCCAACGTCAATGACGCTGGTAATGCCACAGGCCAGGTAGCGGCGCAGCAAGTCCCCCATATTATCGCGCAGCCAGGCCCGTTCGGTTTCATAAGGCCGGTATTTGGTCAGATTCACGCCGTCGGGGCGTGTGTAAATGCTGCCAGACTGGAAGAGGTGAATGTGGCTGTCGATCAGCCCGGGCATGAGCCATTTCCCCTGCGCGTCAATCACGGTAGCGCCCTGCGGTACGGGCAGTTTTTTCCCGATTTTCCGGATCACACCGTTTTCGATCAGCAGGCTGGTACCTTCGCGGATCTGTCCGGTTTCGACATCAATCAGGTTGCCGTTGGCCAGCAGAATTGTTTTGGGTGAAAATGCCGAATCCGGCAACGTTACCGGCTGAGCGAGACTAACCGTCGCCGTAACTAACAAGGCAATGCCTGCATACATCCGTAATGACCTGAGCGGATAAACCATGTATTCGGTGGTTTGGGATTATATTCCTCAAATGTAAGCAACAATCCTCCCGAAACAATCCGGTCCGGTTTACCCGAACAACCCCGTTTTCAGCGCCTTGGCCACAGCCTCAGACTTTGAGTTGACGTGTAGTTTTTCGTAGATGTTGCAGATATGCGTCCGGACCGTTCCCATGCTGATGTCACAGTGATAGGCGATCAGCTTGTAACTATCGCCTTCGACAAGGCGGCGCAACACGGCCTGCTCCTTGTCGGTCAGTTCCAGTCTGGCCGCTTTGGGTTGCTGAAAAGCCGCTAATACCTTGAGGGCAACCGTCGGGGTCATGGCCGCGCCCCCGTTCATTACGGTCCGGATGGCATCAATGATCTCGTCGGCCGGCGTCTTTTTCAGCCGCTAGCCTACCGCACCGTTTGAAATGGCGGCAAA
>NZ_CAMFHL010000071.1 GCF_945952095.1 uncultured Arsenicibacter sp.
CGTCGAGTGTTGCCAGTCCGGTCTTTAGCTCATCGCTGAAACTGTCGTCGCTTTCTTCCGGAAATTTACGGCAACGGGTGGCCAGCGAGGCGGCCCGTTCAAACGCAAACAATTCCCGGATCAGCAGTTCCTGATTGCTGCGTTTGGCATCGGTCAGTTCCTGCTCGCCGGGTATCTTTTGCTGCACCTGCTCATGAAATTCCTCCAGTGTGAACTCCGTTTTGATACTGCTGGACGGAATAGGCGTATGCAAAACAAGCCCGTCCAGGGTTTTACACCGGCTGAGTGCCACATATACCTGCCCGTGTGCAAAGGCGGAGGAAGCGTCGATGATGGCCTTTTCGAACGTCAGGCCCTGGCTTTTGTGAATGGTAATGGCCCACGCCAGCCGCAACGGAAACTGCCGGAACGTACCGATGGGGTCAGCCTTGATCTCCTTCGTAGCCGGATCAATGCTATACCGTAGGTTTGTCCACTCAACCGGCAACACGGTGATAACCGACTCCTCGCCCGGACATTTGACATAGATCGTTTCCTCATCCATGTCCACAATGCGACCTATTTTTCCGTTATAGTACAGTTTTTCGTAGGTCGCATCGTTCTTGATAAACATGACCTGGGCACCGGTTTTCAGCTCCAGTCCGGCCTCAGTCGGGTAGTTGTTGGGCGGAAACTCGCCGTCGATGGTGGCCGTAAAGGTGCGTGCCTTTGCCTTCAGCGCCTGTAGTTTCCGGGCGTTGATCTGCTGGGCTGCCTGATTATGGGTGGACAGAGTAATGTAGCCTTCATCGTCTTTCGGGGCAAAATCCGGAAGGTACCGCTTGTTAAGTTCGTCAAGCTGGGCTCCGGAAATCCGTTTTTCGCGGATGCTGTTCAGAATGCCGATAAACCGTTCGTCAGACTGCCGGTAAATATGCGTCAGTTCAATCGAAATGTACGGTGTCTGCCGCAGGGCGCGGCTGCTGAAAAAATAGCCGGTCTCGTAATAGGGTTGCAGCAGCGCCCATTCTTCGTCGCGGATTACGGGCGGCAGCTGCTGCATATCGCCGATCATCAGCAGCTGAACGCCGCCAAACGGGGCACTGTTGTACCGGTAGCGGCGCAGGATATCGTCAATTCCGTCCAGGATATCGGCCCTGACCATACTGATTTCGTCGATCACCAGCAGGTCGAGCGTACGGAGCAGCCTGATTTTGTCGCGGGTAAATTTCCGGGCTTCCTGTAAAGGGGCGCCAGGCACGATGGGCCCAAACGGAAGCTGAAACAGCGAATGGATAGTTACTCCGCCTGCATTGATGGCCGCAACACCGGTTGGTGCCACAACGGCCATCCGCTTAACCGCCTGTTGCCGGATTTGCTGGAGAAAGGTTGTTTTACCGGTACCGGCTTTCCCGGTCAGAAACAGGTTCCGGTTTGTGTGCAGGACAAAGTTTCTGGCTAATTCCAGCTTTTCGTTAACGGGGGTAGACATAGGCAAATGAAGGGCACAGGGCGCCGTTTCGATCAGATACGCTCCGCTTATGACGGAGAAAGGCGGTCCGGGCAACGGGGCAGTGTCCGGATGTCTGTGCAAAAAATGACGGAGTAAAGATACGGCTTTCTGCCGAACGGTGAAAGGCTGTTACCTTTGCGGGTATGTTAGACATCATTCAGCATGCCGATGGGCTGGTAGCGATTAATAAACCCCACGGCCTGCTCGTTCATCGTTCGCCGATAGCGGGCGATGCCAGTGAATTTGCCGTTCAGCTGTTGCGCGATCAGCTGGGTCAGCGGGTGTATCCCGTCCACCGCCTTGACCGGAAGACGGGGGGCGTGCTGCTTTTTGCGCTGGAAGAATCCCTGAATCCGGCAATGCAGATGCTGTTTGCGGAGGGTAAGGTGCATAAGACATATCTGGCAATCGTGCGCGGCTATACGCCCGATACACTGGCGATTGATTAGCCGCGGAAGCGCGACGAGGGGGTAGTATAGGAGGCCTTTACGAAGCTGAAGACGCTGCACCGGGCCGAGATTCCGGTGGCTTTCGGGAAACATGCAACGTCCCGGTATTCGCTCGTGGAACTGGAGCCGGCAACGGGGCGGATGCATCAGCTCCGGAAACACATGGCCCATGTAATGCACCCGATTATCGGCGACCGGCCGCATGGTTGTAACAAGCAGAATAAACTCTTTAAAGAGCAGTTTAACATGAACACCATGCTGCTGCACGCCCGCCATTTATCCTTTATTCACCCCGAAACCGGTGTCGCGGTTCACATTGATGCACCGGTGCAGGCCGAATTCAGCCGGATGACCGCTACTTTATTCAGCGGGCTGACATACTGAAACAAATGTACCACCCGACCCCGTAGCAAACCATTGGCAATGGGGTCAGGTGGTAACGTATCCTTTTTGCTTTAAGTGCCGGGTAATTGTCTTTCTCAGGAAACGCCCTTAAACCCTTCCTGATTGATAAACGGCTGATTCCGAAGTCGCTGACCGGTGGCTTTGAAGTACGCATTAGACACCGCTGCACCCGTTGGCGGCAGTGCCGGTTCGCCGAGGCCGGTCGGCTCAATGCCATTGTCGACAAAGTGAACCTCTACGTCAGGAACTTCATTCATCCGGATCAGCCGGTAGTCGTTAAAGTTTGTCTGTTGCGGTACGCCGTCCTTAAAGGTCATGTTTCCGTACATCGCATGACCGATGCCATCGACAACACCACCCGTTACCTGCTGCCGGGCACCGCTCTGGTTAATGATAATGCCGCAGTCGGCGGCGGCGTAAATCTTCTGCAATACCGGCTTACCTTTCTGCATCACTACTTCGCCCACCTGAGCAACGTAGGAGTTGTGCGAGAAATACACGCTGAAGCCCTGGGCTACCGGCTTGCCGTCGGCACCTTTTTTCTTACCCCAGTTTGACTTTTCTGCTGCCAGCCTGATGACGGCCTTCATCCGGTCGATATCATATTTGATAGCACCGGTCGGCGAAGTTTTGGCCTTTTCGAGCAGGTCAAGCCGGAACTGTACCGGATCCTTGCCGGCTGCCGTGGCTACTTCGTCGAGGAACGATTGTTCGGCAAACGCCAGGAAGTTGGTGATCGGTGCACGCCATGCCCCTGTCGTAATCGGTGATTTATGGTCGGCCGAATCAATGAGCAGGTTCGGCACGGCCCCCGACGGGAAATTGTCTTCGCGGGTGGCATTGCCGGCGTTGATACTGGCACCCCGCAGTTTATAGCCGATCATATTGCCCTGCGCATCGAGGGCGGCTTCAAAGCGGTAACGAACGGCCGGACGGTAGCTGCCACCGGTCATGTCATCCTCGCGGGTCCAGATCAGTTTTACCGGCGCCTTAACGAGGCTTGACAGCTCAGCCGCTTCAACCACGTAATCGGCTTTCAGCCGGCGGCCGAAGCCTCCGCCCATCCGGGTAAGGTCAACAGTAATCTTGTCAACGGGAATATTCAGGAGCTTTGCCGTTTCATTGCGGGCTGCATCCGGCGTCTGGGTCGGGCCGACGAGTTCGCAGCTTTCCGGACCGTTCGGCCCGAATTTCACATGGGCGAAGAAATTCATCGGCTCCATCGGGCTGTGGGGCAGGAACGGACACTGGTACTCGGCCTTAACAACCTTGGCTGCCGATTTAAACGCAGCTTCCACATCGCCGTCTTTCCGCCGGACTGTTGCCTTTTCGCTGTTGAGCATGTCGGTAAACAGGCGGTCGTGGTCGGTGTTGCTTTCCAGGGTACCATCTTTTTCCCACTCAATCTTCAGCGCTTCGCGGGCTTTTTTTACCTGCCATGTCGATTTACCCACCACGGCCACGTTATTTTTAAACGTAACAACGTCGACAATGCCGGGCATGGCTTTGGCCGCTTTGGCATCAACCGATTTCAGCTTATACCCGAACGCCGGCCGCTGAATCATGCCGGTCAGCATGCCTTCACGGTAAAAGTCAATGCCGAACAGCGGTTTTCCGGTCAGGATATTTTTGTTATCGACGTTTTTAATCGTTCCGCCGATCAGCTTAAAGTTTTTAGGGTCTTTCAGCGGAACGTCGGTCGGGACGGGCAGTTTAGCGGCGTCGGCCACCAGCTCCCCGTAAGGCAGTTTGCGGTTGGATGCTTTATGGAAAACGACGCCTTTGTCGGTGGTTAGTTCGCTGGCCGGAACGTTCCAGCGCTGGGCGGCGGCCTGCATCAGCAACTGCCGGGCCGTGGCGCCGGCCTTGCGGAGGCGCGTCCACGAGTGCTTGATGGCTCCGCTGCCACCGGTCAGCTGGCGTTCAAATTTCTTGTTATCCAGTGCCGACTGCACCACGTTCACGCGGTTCCAGTCAACGTCCAGTTCTTCGGCTACCACAATCGGGAAGGCCGTTTTGATGCCCTGGCCGATCTCGGGGTTCGGCGACAGGATCGTAACCAGCCCGTCGGGAGCGATGGACAGGAAACTGTTGAATTCAACCGAGGCAACGGCTGTGCTGCCCGATGAACTGTTGACAAGTGCCGGTATCGTCCGGCCTGCGGGCAGTACGTCGGCTGCCGCCGGCTCAAACCAGTTAAAGCCTAATACCAGACCGCCGCCCGCCGAAGCGGCTATTTTTAGAAAACTACGTCTTGTTGAGGTCATTTCTGTGCAGGCGATCCCTATTTAGTTTTAGCAGAGGCAATTTTAACGGCTTCACGGATCCGGTGATAGGTACCGCAACGGCAGATATTACCGCTCATGGTGGCGTCAATTTCTTCCGTGGTTGGTTTCGGCGTGCGTTTTAAGAGTGCCGCCGCCGTCATGATCTGACCGGCCTGGCAGTAGCCGCACTGAGGAACATCGACTTCGTCCCAGGCCTGCTGTACCGGATGGTCCCCGTTTTTGGACAGACCTTCGATCGTGGTAATCTTTGCGCTGGTAACCGATGAAACGGGCAGGACGCAGGAACGTGTGGCTTCGCCGTTGACATGTACCGTGCAGGCACCGCACATGGCTATCCCGCAACCATACTTTGTACCGACCAGACCCAGGTTATCACGGAGTACCCACAGGAGCGGGGTGTCCGGATCAGCTTCGGTCTGAACGGTTTTACCATTGATTTGAAGTTTGTAAAGGGCCATTGAAATGTACTATTGAAACAGGTTTGTTTGCTAAATTACAAAAAATGGAGAATTAAATTTGCCGTTGTCCGCCAAAACTGCACTAACTAAATAAGGAGTAAGCCGGATAGTCCGGCCAAAATCCGGTCAGGTAAGCCCGCCGGAGGGGATAACCCGCCGGAGACGGGTTTGCAGGCTAAGGCTCCGAACGTCCAGTTCCTGCTCAATCCGCCGGATCGATTCTTCGCTGTAGGTCCCGTTCTTATGCCATTTTATGATCTGGTCCCGCTGATGCCGGATGATCTTTGCCTCACTTTCCATGTATTCATTAAAGGCCGACGGCATGTTTTTAAGCCGGTGCAGGGTTGGGTTTTCGTCCATCCGCATAACACCGTTCAGGTAATTGATCTGTTGTTCAAACCGCTCTTTCAGCTCTGCCAGAACGGTATCATCCAGGGTAAGCGACAGTTCACTTTCAATAAAGGTAATGGAGCTGACGAGCAGGGCAAGCCGCATGCTTCGTTCTTCCTTTTCCTCTTCTTCTTTTGGTTCAAACACGTTCAGCCGTTTAATAAAGACCGGCAGGGTCAGGCTCTGGAGAACGAGCGTAACCACAATGACCATAAACGTAATGAACAAGATTTCGCTCCGGTACGGAAAAGCCTGACCTGACCGGAGTTTATACGGGATGGAGAGAGCCGTGGCCAGCGAAACAACCCCGCGCATTCCCGCCCAGGACGTGATAAACAGTTCATTGCGGGTAAACTGCCGGATGGATCCCTCGCGTTTTTTGCGCGTTTTAAAAAAAGAGAAGAGATAGGTTACCGGAAATACCCAGACAATCCGGGTAAGGATGGCTACCAGACTGATCAGCAAGCCGTACCCGATAAGCCGGGGCAGCTCGTCCTGTTCGAGGCCGTTGACAATAAACGGCAGCTCGGTACCGATCAGGATAAAGACAAAGCCGGTAAGCAGGAAAATAAGGATGTTCCAGAAGCCGTTGATCTGCATGCGGGTCTGAAACGAATATATTTCGTACGAATGCCAGGCCATATACAGCCCTGCCGATACTACGGCCAGTACGCCCGAGGTGCCAAAGTGTTCGGCAAGCAGGTAGGCGATAAACGGCAGCAGGAGCGACAGGGTAGTGGCAACGGTAGAGTTGTCGAGCTGGTTATGAATCAGCCGGAAAATAACTCCCAGCAGGATGCCGGTCAGAACACCGCCCCCGGCAACGACGACAAACTGTAGTCCGGCCTCCCACAGCACAAAACTGCCGCTGAGGACGGTAGCGATGGCAAAGCGGTAGGCAATCAGCGCCGACGCATCATTTACCAGACTTTCGCCCTCCAGAATGGCAATGATCCGTTTGGGTAGCCCGAGGCCGCGGGTAACGCTGGTAGCGGCAACTGCATCGGGGGGGGAGATCACCGCGCCGAGCACAAACGACAGCGGCCAGCTGAAATCTGGAATCGTGTAATGGGCCACAACAGCCACGGCCGTGGTCGTGAAAAAAACCAGCCCGATGGCGAGCAGGCTGATGGGCTGGCTGAATTTTCTGAACTCGTGCCACGAAATCGTGCCGGATGCTTCGTAGAGCAGCGGCGGCAGAAAAATCAGAAAGGCCACGTCAGGCTTTAGTTCAACGTTCGGCAGACTCGGGACGAATCCGATAATGAGTCCGGCGGCGATGAGCAGAATGGTATACGGTATTTTCAGCCGTTGCGTCAGTAACGTCAGGCCGGACAGTACTGCCATCAGCAGCAGTACGGTTTCTATGTTATTCATGCCAGGTGGATTAGTTCGCAGAAACCGGGGTAACCGTTCCGGATGAGGGCGACAGTAACAGTGACCGTACCAGTTCAGCGTGTGAATTGGTGATTAAATGACCTGCTTCAGGCAAAAAAATAAAATTGGCCGGTTTTCCTTCCAGCACACATTTGGCAAAATCGAAATTGCAGGCGTTGATAATCCAGTCACGGCCTCCCTGCATCACCGTGACCGGGGCCTGAATCTGCTGCCAGCCCGGTAACAGTTTCCGGAGCTCCCCCGCATGGGTAAACTTTTCATGGGTAGCAATGTTAAGCGGTCGGGGCAAAAAAGCCTGAACCAGCGGGAATTTCCCCCATTTGGAGAACCAGTAAAACTTTTCGGCATCGGGGTCAATCGCCGGCGAGATCAGATACAACTGGCTGATAAGGGCCGGATAATCTGCCGCCAGTTTTGCCGCAATGGGGGCACCATACGACCGGCCTAATACGGTAGCCGGTTTGCCGGAATGGTTTAACCGGAGTGCCTGCACAATGGTAGTCGCCTGTCGCTTAAGGGTATACTGCTGCCGCCGTTTCCGCCACCGGCCGCCGATCCGTGACTTATGGTAGCCGGGCCGGTCAATACTGATAACGTGGTAGTTTTTCGTCAGCAGCGTATCGTCCAGCATGCGGATGTAGCCGTACCAGGCGCCGGGTGCGCCGTGGATCAATAACAGCGGTGGCAGGGTATCGGCCCCGGTGCTGGCAACAAACAGCCGGGTCGAATCGGTCTCGATGGTATAAAACAACGGTTTATCACGGCGACCCGCATAATGCGCCTGAATTTCCCGTTCTGTCATGGTAAACCGGCCAAAGCAGCCCATGTTCAGTACACTCAGTAAGAGGAAAATCAGATGCATTCGTTTCATACCTTTTTTGATCGGTTTTCAGAATAACGTCAGTTGACGCTGATTCTGTTCATGCTCCAGCAGCCATTTTTTGCGCCACAAGCCACCGGCATAGCCGACCAGTTTCCCGTCTGACCCGATAATGCGGTGACAGGGCACCACAATCCAGAGGGGATTCCGACCGTTTGCGGCGGCCACCGCGCGGATGGCTTTCTCGTCGCCCAGTTCACGCGCCAGGCTCAGGTAAGAACGGGTTTGCCCGTACGGAACCGTTAGCAAAAGCTGCCAGACACGTTGCTGGAAAGCTGTCCCCTGCGGGTTCATCAGAAACGTAAATGTCTGTTGCTGACCGGCAAAATAGGCCTGTAGCTGGGCAGCGGCTTCCTGAACCGGTACGGGTAGTGTCTCATCGGGTGCAGGCAGGCTGTCTGCGGCTTCCCGGCAGGAAACGGCAGTAACGCCCTGCGCATCACCGGCAATCCGGACGATGCCGAGCGGGGAGGGAAACGCCGTCAGAAAGGCCGGTGTCTGTGTCACTGGAAATGGGTATTTACAACGTCTTCCAGGAGTTTTCTGGTCAACGGTTTGCTTTTAAAGCTGTCAACGATGCCATAGGACATGGCGCGTTTGTGATCATCCGGATTCAGCGATGTCGTCAGCATCATCAGCACTACCTTGGCTTTCTGTTCTTTCGGTAACTTATCGTATTCCCCCAGAAATTCAAACCCGTTCATGCCCGGCATATTGATATCCAGCAGGATAATATCGGGCCGGATATACCCGGGATGGTGAACGCCGGTGAGGTAGTTTAAGGCCTGAATTCCGTTTTCTGACACTCTGATCTGTTCGCAAAGGCCTGAATCCCGGATAACGATCTGGTGCAGGAAATTGTCATCAGGATCGTCATCAATTAACAGAATACAGTGAATCGGACTGGGCATAATGCTTCAGGGTTTTAATTACTTTAGGTAGTACAACGTAAAAAGTGGAACCTTCACCAACCGTGCTGTCAAGCCAGATACGGCCACCGTAAATTTCAGCTACCTTTTTACAGGTGGCTAGTCCGATGCCGGTACCGGGAAATTCATTCCGCCCGTGCAGGCGCTGAAAAAGCTGAAAAATCCGGTCATAATACCGGGCATCAATACCGATGCCGTTATCGCTGATCCGGATCTGCCAGGCATCACCCAGATCGTCGGACTGAACCGATACAACGGGGGCTACGCCGGCACGGCGGTATTTTATACTGTTTGATACCAGATTGAGAAATAATTGTTTCAGATCGGTCCGGTGCGCTTCGATCGTTGGCAGTGCCCCGATGGTCACGGTAGCGCCGGCATCCCGGATATCTTCCTGCTGTTCCTCTTTAATTTCGTCAAGCAGCTTGTTAAGGTCAACCGGCACAAAATCTGCCGTGTTGCCGATACGCGAGAATTCCAGAAGATCATTGATCAGCACCCGCATCCGGCCGGACGCGGCCGAAGTGACTTCCAGCAGTTTACGGGCATCCGGTGAGAGTTCGTGGCCGTGTTTGAGGTCCAGCAGGGCCATGTAGTTTTCGATCGTGCGCAATGGCGACTGCAGGTCATGGGAGGCCACATAGGCAAACTGCTGCAGCTCTTCATTAGACCGGGACAGTTCCTGTACGGCGCGTTGGCGGTAATTCAGCTCGCGCTCATATTCTTCCGAGGTCCGTAAGCCCAGAGCCTGATCAAAATATTTAATGAGCGCAATAACGGTAGCAATGGAAATGAGTCCCGTCAGAAAGCGGATCAGCGCATTAAAGCGGTAAGCCGGCCACCAGAACATGGTCGCGTCTACGAGGTGCGTTAGTCCGCAAAGCAGAATAAACGCTCCGAAGAGCCAGAAAACACTACGGAGGGGAATTCCCTGTTTGACGATGATAAACCGGATCAGAATCAGCGGAATAGCCATGTAGGCGCCCCAGATCGACAAATCAGAGGCGATGTACAGCCAGCCGTGAAAATCAGTCCAGTTGCCGCAATACCACCGGGGCGGCCAATCATTTGTATCGAGTAGCTTTTGAAAAAACTCAATTACCGGGTTCATACCGTCGGGTTGTAAAACGCTTTCTATCTGATCAAAACAGACAAATATCGACAATATAAGTTTACTTTAGACTTATTAGTATAACTATTAACGTGTGGCCGGCAACTAAGTTAGCACAGGCAGGTCTCAGAGTAACAAATATTGCCTGACTGGTTTACTAGTCAGTTGTATGAACTATATATCGTTGTTTGTTATAACTCTGCGCAGGGTTGATTGTTTGCCGTCACTGGTCGCCAGGTAAAGATAGCCGTCCGGCCCGAATAACAGTTTACCACCACTGTAGCTGGCAACCGGAATGGCCAGCCGCATCAGAATGACCTCACTGTCGGGGTCGGCTTCGGACGAAGAAGTGGCCGTAAACCGGCTGATGATGGTTTCGGACGGATTATCTCTGGTATAGTTCACGTAGAAATAACCGTTTGAGGCAAACGCAGGATCAAACGCTAAACTGATCAGACCGCGGTGTACTCCGGTGGAAACGCGGGAACGAATGTCCAGAAACGTTTTTGCCGACGACGGACTGGCATCTTTTTCGAAGACCTGAATCCGGCCGGGCTGTTCGACCACAAAGACACGATTGCTGCCGTCGTTCGCCGGTGTAAAATCGACGGGGAGCGGGAAGGTTAATGCAGGTGCTGCATTAGCCACATTGACGAAACTACCTGCTGATGCCTGAACCACCGACGTTGTTTCCTGACTGTCCGTGTTGCATGCAACCGAGATAAGCCATGAAAAACCGGCCGTCGCTGCCAGTGAAAAAAACAGGGTTATTATTGCTTTACCAAACATGATTCTGTTATTTACGACGATAATCAACTGCAAATTCGGCGCCATTCCGGCCGTCGGAACTTATTGGCCCTGTTTTTGTTGGCTAATAGCAGATTATCCCGTACCAGGCAAGAAACCGTGGTATACCGAATTGTTGTAAGGTTTCCCCGAATTGGGGAATTGAATACGCTGAAGATATGATCTCTACGGATGCTTTGACGGCTTTTTTTGATCAGTTAGCCACGCAGGGGGAACAGTTTCGTTTCCGGTTACCGTCGCGTCCTGATGCCGGACGGTTTATTGATCAGCTGTTGCGGCTGCTCTTTCCGATTACGCAGGATTGCCAGTCGGTTTCGGTAGATGTTCAGCGGACCTATGATAAACTGACTGATCAGCTGCAATGCCTGCTTCGGCCGTTACAGTCACAGCTGTCCCAATCACCGGAGTTAATTTCCAACCGTTTTTTTGCGCGGTTACCGGCTATTTATTCGATGCTGCAATCGGATGCCAGAGCGATTGCCGAGAATGATCCGGCTGCCAATGGTATTGAAGAAGTGGTATCGGTCTATCCCGGTTTTTTTGCCATTGCGGTATACCGGGTTGCCCACGAACTGATGTCGCTTGATGTGCCTTTATTGCCCCGGATGCTAACGGAATATGCGCACAGTCATACCGGTATCGATATTCACCCCGGCGCAAGAATCGGCCCGTCGTTTTTTATCGATCATGGTACGGGCGTTGTTATCGGAGAGACAACGATTATCGGGCAGAACGTAAAGATTTATCAGGGTGTAACCCTCGGAGCTACGCATGTCGCCAAAAACATGGCGCAGAAGAAACGCCATCCGACGATTGAGAATAATGTGGTCATTTACGCCAACGCCACCATTCTGGGCGGTAAAACGGTAGTAGGGCATGACTCAATAATCGGCGGTAACGTCTGGTTAACGCACAGCGTCGATCCCCACTCACTGGTGTATCACCAGAGCGAAATTCAGGTACGGCCGGTAAACAGCGAAGGGTAAATACAGCAACTGCTTTACCCTTCACTGACGGTTACCGCAGGTTGCGGATAAACCGCCGTAAGGTATCTCTGTATATTAGTTCTGACTGATCAACCGGTTGCTGGTCTTTCAGGATCATCGACATGGTAATCAATCCGTGCGAAATCGACCACCATTCGAAGTAGAGTTTCTGAATGCTTTCCCGTGATTTCGGGATAAAGGAAAAAATAGTTTCACGCACCAGGCCGGCCATATCTTCCAGGTCCTGCGATCCGCAGATGGACACCTGACAAAAAGCCCCGTTCAGGTTATACATGACCTGATAGGTTTCGGGCTGCTCAAAGGCAAATTTCCATTGAATCAGTGAGATTTCGTACAAGCGCTTTTCCGGATCGCGGTAAAGTTTCATGATCCGGTTATATTCTTCCCGCAGAAAGCGGAAACCTTCCGTGCGTATTTCGTTTAAGAGGATATCCTTACTGTCAAAATATTCATAAACGATCGGAGCACTGTAATCAATAGCGTCGGCTATTTTACGAATCGAAACAGCTTGCCATCCTTCCCGACGGGCAATATCTTTTGCCGTGAAAACGATGCCCTGTCGCGTCTGCTCCCGGGTACGTTGTTTGCGTTCAATAACTTCCATTTATGGGTCAAATAGTAGTTAAGAGTGTTAAATTCATTGAAAACTAACGAATTAATGGAAGAAAGCCCACTTTGAACGTGAAAATTCCTGGAAAATTTTAATTCAGGTGGTAAATAATGTAATAAACCGGCTAATTAAAGTGTTCAAATCAATTCATGATAGACTAAACCGTACTGAGAAAATAGTAACATGATGGAGCTTACTCTTCCGGTTTGGAAAAAAGGAGCCAGGCTGCTTCATCGCCAACGGCAAAAGGCTGTCCGTCAACCGTGCCATAGCAATCAATCAGTTCCAGACCTGCCTGAGCCGCCAGCCGGCCGATCTCAGCAATAGAGTAAATGTAATATTCGGCCGTTCTGTTTTCAACCTCCGCCTGCCCTGCATCCAGTGACTGAATATAGGTTAGCCGCGCATCAATCCGGCCGGTCAGTGCGTCAAAGGACTGCTCACTGAGAAAAGTAATGTCATCGCCGATACTCATCCAGCTACGTTCCTGAAAATCCGGCAGGATAACTTCGGCAACCATACTGGAGTGTGCCAGAAACAATCCTCCCGGCCGGAGTAAGCCTTCTACCTTTTGTAGAAAACGGAGCATATCCTCAACCGGAAAAAAGCTGAAGGAATTGCCCATACAGTAGGCCGCATGATAGGTGCCGGGAATGGCCGTTTCCAGAAAATCGCCTTCAATGGCTTCCATCGGAAGGTTTTCGTGCGTAATGGTCTGCTGCAGTTCGGCAATGTATTCGGGCGAAATATCAACGCCGGTTACCCATGCACCCATCCGTGCAAGCGGAACCGAGTGCCGGCCGTACCCGCAAAAAATATCCAGAATCCGGTCGCCGGGGCCAAAGTCCAGATTTTCAACAAGGAGTTCAAGGTCAAGCTGGGTCTGTTCATTGGACTGTGCGGCCTTCCAGGCTACCTGTGGCAGACCTGTAAAGAATGTATGATACCAGGCGGTCATTTATCTATACTGTTTAAATCCGGAGGGTTGTCCGGGTAACGGCCCTCCGGATATGAAAATTAGTTTAATGGCGCTAATGTAGCCTGAATGGCCGCAAAATCTGGTACTGAACCGGCATTTTCCAGTACCTCCGCATATTGGATAATTCCGTTACTGTCGACCACAAATGCCGAGCGTTTGCTGACCCCTTTCATATTCATAACAAACGTCTCGTATAACGATCCGTAGGCGGCTGATACGTCTTTATTAAAGTCCGAAAGCAGATCAAACGGCAGGTTCTGTTCTTCTCTGAATTTAGCAAGGGTAAACGGCGAGTCGACTGAAATGCCCAGAACAACAGCATTCAGGCCCGCATATACGCTGATATTATCCCGCATTTCACAAAGTTCGGCCGTACAGACACTGGTAAAGGCTAACGGGAAGAATAAAATGACAACATTTTTTCCTGTATAGTCACTCAGGGATATTTCTTTCTTTTCTGTGTTAAACAGCTTAAAATCAGGTGCACTTTGTCCGGCTTGAAGCATACGTCAGTACGATTAGGTTTTGTAGGGAAATTACTGAAATTTTTTGAGGTTGAAACCGGTGTGCGATTTACAAAAAAAAGGTGATTTTTGTCTTAATCTTTTATGCCTGACAAGGAGTAAAACGGTGCCTGAAACCACTATTACTCCATATATACTATACTGTTCCGAAGCAATATGAAAACTTACTGGGGTATTGACCTGGGTGGTACCAAAATTGAAGGCGTTGTCTTATCTGCTCCTTCGCCTGACGCAGTTTTAGTCCGTAAACGGGTCGATACTGAAGCTCATCTGGGGTATGAGCATATACTGGGCCAGATCGGAAAGCTGGTAGATATTCTGAAAGCCGAAACGAATTGTGAACCCGAAAAAATCGGTTTTGCGACCCCCGGCACCTTTGATCCCGTAACGAAAACGATGAAGGGCTGCAACACAACGGTGCTCAACGGCATGCCTTTGCCTCAGGAATTGTCAAAGCGGCTGGGGGTGCAGGTTGAGATTGCCAATGATGCGAACTGTTTTGCCCTTGCTGAGGCCACACTAGGTGTTGTGCCGGACGAAGCCCCTGATTTCCGTTGTGTTTTCGGTGTGATTATGGGAACCGGTGTTGGCGGTGGTGTGGTGTTCAGGGGCCTTGACGGCAAAGCGATCGTACTGAACGGTCTCCACGGTATTGGCGGCGAGTGGGGGCATAACATTCTCGAAGAAAACGGATATCCGTGTTACTGTGGCAAAAGCGGCTGTGTAGAACAGGTTTTTGCCGGTCCGGCGCTGCAGCGCTACTATAAGGATATCAGCGGTAATGAGTTGAAAATGAAAGATATTGTTGAGCGCCATCTGGCGGGGACAGACCCGTATGCCTCGCAGACTATTGAACGGTTACTGGACTATTTTGGCCGTGCGATTTCAACACTCATAAACGTACTTGATCCTGATGCCATCGTGCTGGGCGGGGGAGTTGGCAATGTTGACCTGCTGTACACGGAAGGTGTTGAGCGTATTAAAAAATACATCTTTAACAACGGGATTGTACATACAAAAATACTGAGGCCGAAGTTAGGCGATAGTGCCGGGGTTTTTGGCGCAGCCATGCTTTAAGGTGATAATCACTGTTGTGGAAGAGGGACTCCTATCCGGGTCCCTTTTTTTTATGCTTAAGCATAAGTTAACTTAATATGCATATATGTTATGTGATTTTGTATGTAGTTAACTTATTAACGCAGTAGATTTACGAATAGTAAAACCATTCTGCTTATATAAGTTACAAAAAAACGTATGGATTTCGATCATATAAAGACCTATATGGCCGAAAAACAAAAACACTTGTCCAAAAAACAAAAAAAGAATCAGGTACAAAATTGTTACTTGCATCACTAATACGGTGAACATCAGGTAATCTATGAAGCTTAATTTATGATAAGACTTTTTACATGAAGCCATCAACAAGAAAATACTGGTTCATCGGGCTGGCTATCTGCACCGGAAGCGTAACCTGCATATGGCAGAACAGCACGGACGACCAGTGTGTCACGGCAGCGCATCCCGGAGAATCCGGTACGCACCGGAATCCGGCCTCGCGGTTTACCAGTAAAGCCCTGCTTGATAATGATACGGCAAGGTTTGAGCCGGTTTCATTTGAGCGGTTCAGGCCACAATAACAACAATCAGATTTAGTACGATATGCTCAACACCTTACCTCAATTAGATAAAACCGCCTACATGCTGAAGGCATTGGCACACCCGTTGCGGTTGCAGATTGTAATGCTACTGAGCAGGAATGAAAAAGAGTTAAGTGTAACGACCATTCAGGAACATTTTTCGATTAGTCAATCACTTATTTCACACCATTTAATTAACATGCGGGCAAAAGGAATTCTTGGTTTCCGCCAGCAGGGAAATAACCGCTACTACCGATTGCGGGAGCCAAGATTTGCCCGATGTGTTGCCTTACTTTTTGATGAACAACTGGCTGAAGCTGAAGTACTCTTCGACTAGGAATAGTCAGCTTGCAAAACCTGTTGACCGCCTTCCGGATATAGCCTCCCGGAAGGCTTTTTTTTTGTTACGAAAAGGAGAATACTGTTTTATGGAATTTGTACTTTTCTGAGTCTGGCAAGGTGCCGGTATTGTGCTGCCGCTTCAGATATTAAACCGGTTCAGTCTACATAGCCGGACAGCTTAAAAATAACAGGTAAATAAAAGCTTGGCTACCGGTATTAAATTTCACTGCAACTAACATACAAACTATATAGAGCTGAGCTGATTGTGTGCATTAAAACTTAGGAATAGACTGTATTTGTGCATTGTTGATTATAGTTTGTTGTCCATACCGACAGTGCGGCTTAAACGGTTGAAATATGCTGTCAGATGGGAATCTAACCGCTGAATATGCTATATGATTTCCGGAAAAAGAGTATAAAAACTAACTATTGCACAAAAAAATATACCTGAAAAGGTACTTTATCAATACAGGCTGTAGATAAAAAACAGAAATACATACGATATGTTTAACTACAGTTAACAAGAAATGGCATAACGTAAATAAATGACGGACACTGGTTCCGAGAATTAAAAATGATGCTACATTTGATGCTTTATCTGGTAATTCAGTAAACATCAAATTGAATGAACATTCGTAAGCATAAATTAACGGCCTTAGATCTGGTGGCCTATTGCCTTCTACAGTTAACCGCCTGTCAGCCGCAACCGCCTGTGTCGCCGGCAGATGGCGGGCCTCCGCAGCGTGATGCCGCCCTGACGATGGGAGACCCGGGTAAAGGTAGTCCTTCCGCCGCGAACCGACTGCTGATTGGGCGGTCAACCTATACTGTTTCACTCAGCAAGTCGACGGGAATCGCTGAGTGGGCGGCCTGGCATTTGTCTGCTGCCTGGAAGGGAAGTGCAGAACGGTATGCCGGTAGTTTCATTGCCGATGCCAGTCTGCCGTCCGGATATTACATTGCCCGGCATGATGATTATACCAATACGGGTTTCGACCGTGGTCACCTGTGTCCGTCGGATGACAGGGACGGGTCGGCAGAAGACAACCGTTCTACATTTATCCTGACCAATATTGTACCGCAGGCGCCGCAGCACAACCGGCAGGCCTGGCGATTACTGGAAGAATATTCCCGTAGTTTACTGGCTGCGGACAATGAATTGTATATTGTTGCCGGTACGTGGGGAAAAGGGGGAGAGGGTGATAAGGGAACGGCCGATGGGCTTGCCGGCGGAAAGCTGACGGTGCCGGCGGCGTTATGGAAAGTGGTGATGGTATTACCGAACGGTTCGGAGGACCGGCGGCGGGTGTCTGCCAAAACAAGAGTGTTTGCAGTATGGATGCCCAATACCAATGCTGCCGGACAACAAAAATGGACAAATTACCGGGTCAGTGTTGATGAGATTGAAAAAAAGACCGGTCTGGATTTGTTTAACGGCTTGAGCACGGACCTTCAGAAAACGCTGGAAAGCAAGGTAGAACAGCAGGCCGTTGAGGCACAGTTTACCGACCCGCTGCCCGTCCGGCTATTTTAGTGAAGGATGGTAAAAACGAGTTCCCGCAGAATTTCCCCTTCCGTCATCGTCGGGGTATCGATCCCTTTCACCTGGGCATCGGCCCGACGGATGCTGTGAATGATATCGGCAACTTTGACCAGCGGAAAGGTACGGGCTGCCTGCAGGTAATCTTTAACGAAAAATGGGTTAACCCCCAAAAGAGCACCTACTCCTTTTTCTGACTGGTCTTTCGACGACTGAACCAGAATCACCTTGCTGAAATAACTGAAGAGTTGGGTCAGGATCAGAATCAGGGGGTTATCCTTCGGGTTCCGCGAGAAATAATCGACAATCCGGTTCGCTTTCACCACATCCCGTTGTAGAAGTGCCTTCTGCAATTCAAAAACATTATATTCTTTACTGATGCCGACCAGCCGTTCCACCGTCGAGGCGCTGATTTCTTCATCGACGCGCAGGTTGAGCATCATCTTTTCAATTTCACCCGCCATCCGTTTGAGGTCATTACCGATGTGATCGACCAGCAGCTGGCAGGCCTTCGGGCTGACCTTTACCCCCTGCCGGTGGCAGTAGTCCTGTACCCAGTCGACGAGTTTATTTTCGTACAGCTTTTTTGCCGCGAGTAAGACTCCTTTGTTGCCGAACGCCTTTACCCAGGATTTCCGCTCATCCAGATTACCTGTGTGGCAGATCATCAGGATGGTGCTGCTGAGGGGATTAAGCGCATAATCCTCCAGCAGTGCAAGACTGGTTTTTTCCTTAAGCCCGCCCAGATCCTGGGCTTCCTTGACCAGTACCAGTTGCCGGTCAGCCATAAAGGGGTAGCGCCGGGCGTAATTGATGACTGCGCCGATGTCGGTGTCCTTACCAAACAGCACAAACTGGTTAAAGCTCTTTTCGGCAACGGGAACCGCAGTTTTTTCCAGCTGGTCAGCAATCAGTTCGTGGTAGAACGGCTCGTCACCGTGAATAAGGTAAACCGGTGCGAACCGTTTGGCACGGATATCTTTCAGCAGGGTGTCGACAGCAGGAATCAAGGTAGTATCAGTTTTGTGAAATCAGGGTGCAAAAATAGCAACTTACTGTTAGTTTCGGCGGATAAAAACACCCGGAAAATTGCCGGTTGGTTTCTGGCCGGTAAGAACCAGCTGTCCGGCCACCCAAACGGCCTCAATACCAATACTTACTGCCTGACTGTCGCCTGACTTGGCCTGATCCATGACGGTATCCGGATTAAACAGGACCAGATCGGCTGCATAGCCTGGCGCAATCAGGCCCCGGTTGCGAAGCCCAAGGTGCTGGGCGGTCAGACCGGTCATTTTGTAGATGGCGGTTTCGAGCGGCATGATCTGCTGTCCGCGCACGTACCTGCCCAGCACACGGGTGAATGTCCCGAATGCCCGGGGATGACCACCCACCGACCCGTCCGAGCAGATATTGGTTTGCGGCCATTGCAGAAACCGGACTATATCCGACTCATCCATTGATTTTCCCATAATACTTTCACCGGTTTCGTCGGGATGCTTTTCGGCGTGGGCCGCCGCTTCGGCAATTAAGCCCATCAGCGCCCGGGCTGGTTTTTCCTGCCGCATGCCGGCAATAGCACTCAGTGTTTTACCCGCATAGGCCGGATTCGCACTGTACCGGGCAAGTACGGATTGCTCGGGGTCGAACAACTGATTCACCGCAAAGTCAGCACTTTCCGGATTGGTATAATCGCGCTTCGGAAACAACACCCGCAGGGTTGATAGCCAGAAATCATAGGGATAACAATCAGCAGTGATATTGATGCCTTCGGCCCTGGCCTGCTCCAGCCTCGCCAGCCAGGCGGCGGCCTGTCCCCACTGATTCCGCTGCGCCAGTTTGATGTGTGAGATCTGTACCGGCATACGGGTTTGCCGGCCAATAGCAATGATCTCGTCGATCGCATCCGCGAAGGTAATGTCTTCGCTCCGGATGTGACTCATGTACCGGCCGCCTGAATCGGCGGCGACCTGTGCCAGCTGAAGCACTTCATCCCGGCTGGAGAAAAAGGCAGATTCATATTCCAGTCCGGTAGCCAGACCCAGAGACCCGCGCTGCATGTCTTGCCGGAGTAAGGCTTTCATTCGCACCACTTCATCCGGTTTTGCTGTCCGGTACAAACCCCTGGCTCCCATGACGCTGGTCCGTAAGGACGAATGGCCGGTATAGGTAGCGATGTTTACAGCGACAGGGTGATGCTGCATCCGGGTAGTCAGGGTGTCGATGGCATAACTGCTGCCGTCCTGTCCGATAATGATGGTCGTGATTCCCTGACTCAGCATGGCAATGGCTTCGGGTGTTTTGTCGAGTGACGCGTAATGGTGGCTGTGGCTGTCAATAAATCCGGGAGCGAGCACCAGCCCTTTGCCATCGGTAACCGGCTCTCCCGGGAAGGGTGTCAGAGAGCCAACCTCCCACACCCTTTCATTGAGTAGTCTGACCGAGGATGAGCGAGCGGGTGTCCCGGTACCATCGATTAGCCGGAGGTTAGTCAGTAACTGCGTCTGCGGTAACCGGACCGGTTTACCTTCAATCGTTTCACGGACAAGTTGCGCAGCAAGGTCATTCGTGCCGTTTGTTAGTATGATAAGTGTTTGTCGATCGTTGAAGAAAAGGTTTATTTCGTTATAAAAACCTGCCCTTGTGCCGGTACACGAAAGGGTTAATCCGCCGTTTCCGGACTTCCAGTCAACGCCATAGGGGTAAGTAGTACCATCTGTTAACCTGATGGGACGAAATGCTTCCTGCATGGCAGCTTTACTTACGAGTTTATTGGTGACTAATGCCTGTGTCCAGATAAGTAGATCTGCCGCTGATGCATAGACATTTCCGCTGCCGTAATTACCATCAAAGCGGGATAGATCATTGGCGGTCAGCTGCCCGTTATCCCGCCGGAATCCGGTCACCCGCTCAGGCCGCTTACCCGATTGTGCCTGATACTGAAAGACAAACGAGTCCGTCAGCCTGAGCGGAACGGCAATCTGTTGCCGGAAAACAGCGTCTATCGGCTGGCCGGTTACCGCTGTAATAACGGAGCCGAGGATAGCGTATCCTGTGTTACAGTACTGAAATTTTGCGCCCGGAAAAAACTGAAGTGCCGGTTTATGCGTGTGCAGGAGCGTGAGCAGCGATTCGTTGGTCAGGGTGTCGAGCGGCCCGTTTACTTTTTCGGCCAGATCGAGGTAATCAGGCAGGCCGCTCGTATGGGTCAGTAAATGACGGATGGTAATGTCCGGATAGGGGAAAGCCGGCAACAGCTCCTGAACCGGCTGATCATACCGGAGTTTTCCCTGCTCCTGTAACCGTATGGTCAGTACCGCCATGAATTGGGTTGAGACCGACGCGAGGTTAAACGGCGAATGAACAGTGAGCGGTGAGTGCGAAGTAAGGTTCGCTATACCGAGGGCTTTCTGATAGCGGACGTTGCCGTTATTGCCCAGCATCACGACGCCGTTGAATAGCCCGCGCTGGTGCAGGTAAGCGAGTACGCTGTCAAGCCGGCGGAGACGGGCATCCGGAACGGGCTGACCGGCCGGTTGGTTGCGGGGCCGTGCGGGCGCTGCCGGTGCAGACAGCGAACAGGTTACGGCGAGGAGGAATAGAAAAAAAAATCGTGATTTCATCGGTAAGCAGAATGGAATATTGAAGATAAAACGCTTGATTGCCATTGTAAAGATGATAGCGTTTTTTGTTTTGACTGCCAACATTTTCTGCGGATGCAACAGCATGCCTTATTAATAACAGCTGGTTTATTAACGACGAGTGATGCCAAGACAGCTCATGGTCTGATCCGGGGAACCGAACGGTATACGGTACGGGGCGTGATTGATCCGCCGACGGCGGGACGGGATGCCGGTGAGGTGCTGGATGGTATTCACCGGAACATACCGGTATGGGCGACGGTGGAGGAAGCCCTGGCGGCAACCCCGGAACTGACACATGCCATCGTTGCCGTGGCTACTTCCGGCGGTGTGCTGCCTGCCCACATGCTGGATACGATCCGGACCTGCCTGACACGCGGGCTTTCGGTGGTGAACGGGCTGCACGAATTCCTCAATGATAAACCGGACCTGGTGCAGCTGGCTCAGACCTATGGCGGGGAATTGATTGATGTCCGCCGGCCAAAACGCAGAGACGAACTCCATTTCTGGACCGGGGCAATTTATTCGGTAACGGCGCCGATTATTGCGGTGATGGGTACTGACTGCGCACTCGGAAAACGCACAACGGCCCGGCTACTGACGCAGGCGTGCCGGGAAGCCGGTTTGTCGGCCGAGATGATTTATACCGGGCAGACGGGATGGTTACAGGGAGGCCGGTATGGCTTTGTCTTTGATACGACGATCAACGACTTTGTGTCGGGTGAGCTGGAACATGCCATTGTCAGTTGCTGGCAGGAGACCGGTGCTGACCTGTTGTTTGTGGAGGGGCAGGCGGCGCTGCGGAATCCGGGCGGACCATGCGGGGCCGAATTCCTGGTATCCGGCAATGCGAAAGCCGTTGTGCTGGTACATGCCCCGAAACGGAAATATTATGATCACATACCGGCGTGGGGGGAGATCCCGTCGGTAGAATCGGAGATAGCGCTGATCCGCGCCTACGGGTCGGAGGTAATTGCCCTGGCCATCAATACAGAGGCCTGTTCTCCGGAGGAGGCGCTGGCTTTTCAACAATCATATCGGGAACAGCTGGGGATACCGGTTCTCTTACCGCTGGAGCAGGGCGTCTCAGGGTTGGTACCGGTCTTACAGGCATTGATGACCAAACCCCAGCCGCCCCATGCGCATTCGTGAGATCAGGGTATACACCCGTGACCTGGCCCTGAGTAAACCCTATACCATCGCTTACCAGCACATAACGACCGTCGAAAATGTGTTTGTTGAGGTTGAACTTGCTAATGGAATCATTGGTTGGGGGGCGGCCAATCCGGATCCGGATGTGGTTGGCGAATCACCGGCCGATGTGCTGCACAACCTGACGGGAGAGTTGGTACAGGGTTTCACCGGAACCGATATCCGAAGCATTAATGCCCTCTTGAATACAGTTGAACAGACATGGGTGCATGCACCGGGCACACTGGCCGCACTCGATATTGCCTTGCATGATGCGTTCGGGCAGTACCTGGGTATACCCGTTGTGCAGTTCTATGGCCGGCAACATCAGGCATTACCTACGTCCGTTACCATCGGTATTATGGGTGTTGACGAAACGCTGGCGGAAGCCCGCGCCTATCTGCGGCAGGGATTCAGGGTGCTAAAGGTAAAAACAGGTCTTGATGTAATGGAGGACAGTGAGCGGGTGATCCGGTTACGGGAGACATTCGGACGGGAGGTAACGATTCGGGTGGATGCCAATCAGGGGTACACCGCCGGACAGCTCCGGCAGTTTCTGCATCAGACCCGTTATACCGATCTGGAACTCATTGAGCAGCCGCTGTCGGTGGGAGCCGACGCTGAACTGACCGGTTTTGCCCCCGATGTCCGGCAACGGCTCGCTGCCGATGAGTCGCTGACCGACGGAAAGGCTGCGCTCCGGCTGGCACAGGAACCGTTACCGTTCGGGATATTCAACATAAAACTAATGAAATGTGGGGGCATTCGGGCTGCACTGGGGCTGGCTGGTATCGCCCGGCACGCGGGCATTCAGTTATTCTGGGGCTGTAACGATGAAAGCAGGATCAGTATCACCGCTGCGCTGCATGCTGCTTTTGCCTGTCCGAATACACGTTACCTTGATCTCGACGGGAGCCTTGATCTGGCCGAGGACCTGGTCAGCGGGGGCTTTACAATTGATGAAGGATTCATGCGTCCTGTTCTTCAACCCGGGTTAGGTCTTCGGCCGATCCCTTAACCCAACCGCAGCTGGTATGGCAAATCTGCAACGTTCCATTGGTCTCCGGCCCGCTATTCTGCTGGTCGTTAGTGTGATTGTCGGCTCGGGTGTCTTTAAAAAAGTGGCGCCGATGGCGGCAGAACTCGGGTCGCCGCTGCTGATTTTAGGGTGCTGGGCAGGGGCAGGCTTGATTAGTCTGGCGGGCGCGCTGAGTAATGCCGAGATGGCCGGTATGTTTCCGGATTCCGGCGGGGAGTATATTTATTACCGGAAAATCTACGGCCGTTTTTTTGCCTTTATGTACGGCTGGGGCAATTTTATGGTCATGAAAACGGCGGCTATTGCGGCACTGGCCCATATTTTCGGCCAGTCATTCTGCTCGTTATGGGGTGTCAGTACGGCTGAGGCAGCGCTTCTGGTCAAGCTGGTTGCCACGGGTCTGATTCTGCTGCTGACGTGGGTAAATTACCGGGGCGTGCCGTTTGCCGAGGGGGTGAGCCGGTTGTTGACCTACCTGATGTTTCTGTCAGTAGCCGTCATTGTGTTTCTTGGTCTTCGTTCGGAGTCGGGTAGTGTGCAGCACATGCTGGCAGGAAGTACCAATCCGGAGGCTCCTGAACTGCATGGGTTCGGGCTGATCAGTGCCCTGACAGCGGCGTCCCTGGGCGCTTTCTGGGGGTATGAAGGCTGGAATCACATCGGCTATCTGGGGGAAGAAGTAAAGGATCCGCAGCGGACACTACCCCTGGCACTGGGTATAGGTACCGGCCTGGTGATCCTGATTTATACTGTTCTGAACGCCGTATATGTGTATGTTTTACCGGTAGATACGTTGATGCAGCTGACTAATCAGCCCGATAAAATTGCGGCCGTGGAAGTTATCCGGCAGGCAGCGGGTTGGGGTGGTGCCCTGTTTGTTTCATGCCTGATTCTGGTAACTACCTTTAATGCGACTAATGCATCGGTATTGATGTCGGCTCGGATCTTTTTTGCGATGGCCCGGGACGGCCTGTTTTTCCCGAAAGCAGCGGTTATTCATCCGGTTTACCAGACCCCGTCAATGGCATTGGTGCTACAGGGTTTGTGGTCAGTATTGCTGGTCTGGTCTGGCAGTTTTGATCAGCTGACGGATTTACTGATCTTTGTTTCCTTTATTTTTTACGGCGCCACGGCGCTCGGGGTAATTCTGTTGCGGGTAAAACAACCCGCCCTGCACCGTCCTTATAAGGTGATCTGGTACCCGTTTCTTCCCTTGTTTTTTACCCTTTTCTGCTTTGTTCTGGTTGTGATGACGATCGTCAGCCAACCGGCAGACGCCCTGACCGGTGCCGTATTACTGGCAACCGGGCTCCCGTTTTACTATTATTTCGGACGCCTGAAACCTCAGGAAACGATCCCGGAATCCTGAACATGCCGGACCAGATCGGGCCAGAAACGGCGGAATTCAACGGCCATCGGATCGTAATACCGGACGAGATCCTCAACGGCCGTTTCCAGTCCGGAGTCGAATGTAGTCCGGCTGGCAATGCCTTTCAGTGAACGGTCAACACCGCTCAGATGCCGGTAGTTTGACAGCCAGTTTTGCCGGATCATATAGTACGCCATGCGGCCGGCATCCGCCGGTAACTGATCCTCCACGCGTAATAAAGTCTGGTAAAACCAGGCGACAAAACCGGTCAGTTCTTCACCGGTTAAACTTGTAAAATTGCTTGCCAGAAAGTGGTCGAAAAAGACATCGACAGCCACACCCGCGTACTTGTGGCAGCGTGGCCGCAGGTACCGGCGAACCTGTTCAACGGCGGGGTGCGCATCCGTAAAAGCGTCGATGGACCGGTGTAGACGGATGCCCTGTACCACCGCTGCGGACAGGCCATGCCTCGGGTTAGCCGGGTCGCCTTTTATGAAATCGGCGATGAAATTACCGACCAGAAGGCCTTCCTGCCGGTTCGATAAATAGGCGTGAGCCAGAATGTTCATACCCTTAGTAGCAGGATAAAAGACTGATGAATGGTCGATCTAACGGTGTTAGATCAGGGATTGGCCGGCTTCGGCTGGTCTTTTCTCCCTTTGCTGATGGGTGGTTCAGACTGTAGAACAACGCCCTCGCCCGGTACATATGCCTCTACGGTTACCCCGAACCGCCGCAGAAAATCGACTCCCTCGTCGGTGCCGATGCCTTTGTAGGCTGCATAGGAATGAAGAAAAATTACCTTGGCAATTTTCATGCTGTAGATGGTCCTAGCGCAGGCAATACACGGCGACAAGGTGACGTAGAGGGTTGAGCCGGCAATGTCGGAACCGTTCTTGGCCGCGTACAGAATGGCGTTTTCTTCGGCATGTAACGCAAGCGAGCAACTGCCTTTTGAGTCGCGTGGACAACCGGTTCCCGGATACTCCACATCACAGTTGTGGGTACCGGCCGGAGGCCCGTTATAGCCGATAGAAATGATACGGGTATCTTTGGTCAGCACGGCACCTACCTGTGCTTTTATACAGTGTGACCGCTTGGCCAGATTGACGGCCAGCTCCATAAAAATGTCGTCGAAGCGCGGGCGGGTGTTGTGATCGGTGGTAAGTGACGAAACCGTCGAATGAGGCGTTACCGGAAAATTAGTATCCATCATAGGCGCAAAGATAACCCCTTGCCCTGAAAAAGCCGGCTTCGGAACCGGAAAACCCGGAAAACAAAAAAGGCCGGTTCGTTCTGAACCGGCCTTCCGTAGCGGGAGAGAGTTAATCAGGCGTGTTGCCGTTCATGTTTACCTTCCCGGATTTCTTCAATCATTTTCCGGTTGAAGGCCGGTATATCATCAGGCTTCCGGCTGGTCACCAGTCCTTGGTCCGTAACGACCTCTTCATCTACCCAGTTTGCACCGGCGTTTTTCAGATCGGTCTGCAGGGACGGCCATGAGGTAACTTTCCGGCCGTTGACCACACCCGCCTCAATAAGCAGGGTCGGGGCATGGCAGATGGCCGCTACCGGCTTTTTCGCCTCAAAGAAATGGCGTACAAACTGAACTGCCTTTGGTTCGGTCCGTAGTTTGTCGGGATTCATGACACCACCCGGCAGCAGCAGCGCATCGTACTGCGAAGGATCGGCACCGTCCAGCGGCAGGTCAACCGAAAAGGTATCGCCCCAGTCCGTCATGTCCCAGCCCTTCACTTCACCGCCTTTGGGGGCAATCAGGTGTGTGGTTGCACCGGCCTGTTTCAGCGCCTCGCGCGGTTTGGTCATTTCAATTTGTTCAAAGCCATCTGTCAGGAGGATCGCGACTTTTTTACCGTCCAGCCGGTTGTTTTCTGTGTTTTGTTGATTGTTCATACCTACGTTGAGAAATTGACTACTCTACTATAACCGTAGAAATTGACTATTGTTTGGCACCGGTGCCGGTATTTGTCCGGTTGCCGGCCGTGTGGCGCATTAGATAATGAAACCGAAACAAAGCCGCGTTACAGCGGGTATAGGGAGATACGAATTCACATTAAACAGAGAACAACATGCTACGATCATATCTCAACGCCTTTCAGATCGGTCTGGTAGCCGGTATGCGGGCCATGTCGGCTCCGGCGTTAGTCAGTCATAAATTATCGCATACATTGCTGAATCCGATGCCCGGTTCAACATTAAACTTCCTGACATCACCGGTTACGGCGAATGTACTGAAGGTACTGGCGGGCGGGGAACTGGTTGGTGATAAGGTACCGTCTGCACCCGATCGGATCGTCACACCACAATTGCTGGCGAGGCTGGCAGCGGGGGCAACAAGCGGAGCGGCCCTGAATGCTACCTCTGGTGAGCCGGTAGCAGCCGGAGCGGTAGCCGGCGGACTGGGTGCCCTGGTAGGGTCGTTTGCTTTTTTTCACCTGCGCCGCTGGCTGACGGAAGAAAAAGGAATGCCGGATACGGTGGTTGCGCTGGTAGAAGACGGGCTGGCACTGGGTCTAGGCTGGCAGGCTGTCCAGTCAACGGAGGTGGTATAGCCAAACAATAGCTGTTAAACGACAGGGTAGTCAATTATTAGTTTACCACATAGCCACATAGAAAACATAGCATTGGTTTAAAACGCTTTGTTTAGTTATGTGGTTATGTGGTATGTTTACTTATCGGTTCCGCTAACCGGTAACCGGCCTCAGCCAGTCCGGACGGGTGGTACGGACCTTTGCTTTAAGCTCATTTAAAATGGCGTAGAGGCCATAATAGGTACGGTTGATATAAAGGCCGTCCTGAGAGCCGCGTGCGCCGTTAGCGCTGCGTAATTCGTCCATTTTCGAGAGGTTATCCGCAAAGGCATAGACCTTGTCAAAATAAGCATCATTGCCGAAATCAAACTCCTCAACTGCGAACGGTTCTCCAAGCATAACGATCATCTGCCGGAAAAGATCGGAGAAAAACGTACGCTCTTTAGCCGTATCCGAAGGGAGCAGGTATTCCAGCTTATCAAAAATCTGTTCGGTCAGGGCATTGTCCTTCAGGGTGTCGGGGTTAATGAGCCGGAAATAGTTTTCGTAATAATAATCCGGAATCACCTTTACACAGCCGAAATCAATAATGCCCATGGTGCCGTCGGGGCGCATCAGGAAGTTCCCGGGGTGCGGATCCGCATGCACCTGCCGCAGCGTATGGATCTGGAAATCGTAAAAATCCCACAATGCCTGGCCGATCCGGTTCCGTACCTCCTGCGACGGGTTGGTGAGTAAAAAGTCTTTGAGGTGCTGCCCGTCTACCCAATCCATGGTCAGAATCCGTTTGGCGGAGTATTCAGGATAATAGCGGGCAAAAACCAGATCGGGAATGTGGGCGCAGGCCGCCGAAATGTCCATTGACCGCTTCAGCTCCAGCGAATAGTCCGTTTCTTCCAGCAGTTTTGATTCAACCTCACCCATATAC
>NZ_CAMFHL010000072.1 GCF_945952095.1 uncultured Arsenicibacter sp.
TCACCGCGCCGGGATGGCGGAATAGGTAGACGCACAGGACTTAAACTAACTTGAGTGCCCGGTTGGAAACAACCGGAGTAGAACCGCTTAAATTCGGGGAAGCCTTACAGATAATGTTGGTAATCCCGAGCCAAGTTCCGGATCAAACCGGAAAAGGTGTAGAGACTTAACAGGCGGTACCTTCCTTCATGGAAGAAGATGGTAAAGAGAAAGTCCAGACCACAAATTTCTGCGCAGTCAGAAAGCAGTGAAAACTGTAGATGGTACGAAAATCCTGCGGGCCGTAAAAGCCCGTGCGGGTTCGATTCCCGCTCCCGGTACAATAAAAAGCATCGCTAAGGCGATGCTTTTTCCGTTTTAGGGCGTCTAACAGGAAAAATTTTAATGGCCCGCTATATTTTTACTGAAGCGTTTGAAATAGAGTTTGTAAAAACTTGCAGAGAATCTGCCAGTATGGCACAGGCAGCAGTTGAGCTTGGTATGAATTATAAGACGCTCTGCTTTCATGCAAAACGCCTTGGTTGTTTCCTGCCAAATCAGGCAGGCAAAGGTGCCCATAAAAAACCATCGAAAGCACCAGTATCGTTGATGACCATTTTTTCTGGGCGGCATAAAACCTACCAATCTCATAAACTCAAGATACGATTAATTAAAGAAGGTATTAAGCGACATGTCTGTGAAAGTTGTGAATTAACCATATGGCAAGGAAAGCCAATACCATTAGAGTTGCATCATCAGGACGGTAACCGTTTTAATAATTCATTAGAAAACCTAAAGTTGCTGTGTCCGAATTGTCACGCGTTAACAGATAACTATCGGGCAAAAAATATCAGGAGCAACTTAGTATAGTGCTTTGTTTATCAGCCTGTCAGACCGGTTGCTGATCCCAGTACGTTTCGGTCAGGTGTTTGAGAAAGCTGGTATATACCTTTAGTTGGGCTGGCTGGGTAAAGCTATAAAACTGATCATGGGTAGTGTGAAAAGCCATGTAAAACAACCAGAAACCGATAGCCAGATAAGGAACTAATGCCAATTCTTCTTCGCTGATTGAACGATGCTCACGGTAACCCGCCAGAAAACCAGCGTAAGCTTTTTCACAGGCTTGAGGCGTTAGCCGCCCTGCATAGACCTCAATGGCCAGATGCTGCCAGAAAGAGGCAAAGTCATATACGAGCCAGCCATACCCCATAAAATCAAAATCGAAAAAGGTAACTCTATCCCGTTCAAAATGCATGTTTTTGGGCAGAAAATCAAAATGACAGTACCCTGTTGATAAAGCGGAGCGGTCGATGGCGGCCAGTTTTTTTTCAACCATATGGGCCGCACGCTGCAACCAGTCATATACGTCCGGATTATCTGAAAATCTGTCCTGTAGCGTTTTCAGAGGCTCAGTAAACGTTGTATTAAAATCAAAACACCATCGTTCGTCTGGCAACTTGATTGTCGATGATACCTGATGAAAACGCGCCATTTCACGACCTAAAAGGTAAAGCTGGTGATTATCCGGCATCCGGACAGACTCGCCCGGGGCATAGCTGAAGAGTACGGCATACCTGACTCCTTCAATGGCATCAATCGCCTGAATGGTTTCACCGGTCCGGTCCGCTACCGGCCAGGACACTGAAACCGCTGCTGCTTTTAAGGCCAGCAGTAAGGCAACTTCTGCCTGTACGTGCGACAGATGCCGGTGCGAAGTCCGGTAGACACGCAGTACAAACCTGCCTTGCCGCGTATCAGCCAGGTAGGTGTCACCGACGCCCCGCGTCAGAAATTTACACTGGACATCATCCAGCGGATATACGTTGACGAGGAGTTCAGCCAGGGCATCCGGACAAAGTGTTGAGTAACTGGCAGGGAACGTCGGTTTCATACACGCGGGTATAAATCACTTAATTGGAAAAGCAGGAGATGTTAACTTACCTTCACCGTTTCAGTATACACCGTCCCGAAACGGTCGGTTGCCCGAATGGTAATCTCGTTCGCGCCGGCTGATGGCGTAAAAAAGAAAAGATGATCGGTAAGCGTCGGGTCTACGAATTTGTGTTTTTTGGGTAATTCCGGACCGGCATAAAGTTCGGTAGCCCACGGATCCAACGCGACACGGCTTTCCGGCTTTCCTTTTACCACACCGTCTTCCAGCCATTCAATTTTCCACGACGGATCCCAGTTCCAGACATTAACAGCCATTTGTTCCGGTGCGTCTTTAATCCTGCCTTTTTCATAAATCCGTAACTGGTGCGCCCGTGGTTTGCCTGTCGATTTATAGTACCAGCGAATGTCGTTTCCGTCAACTTCATAAACGCCATAGCCAGCGGGTGTACCATCGCTGCAAATGGGGCCGGTCCACCAGGCACCGCAGACTGTACCGTGTACGTGCTCGGTGATGTTGCCAGCCTGCCATTTTTCATTGACGTGCGTGTGGCCCGACATGATGTGGACGTTAAACGGCTTCAGCAACTCATAGAGATGGTTGCGGTTAGCAACGGTGCCACTGATCACTTCTTCCTTAAGCTTGTTGCGACGGGCATATCCCGTTTGCGTCGGAATGTGCAGACTGACCACAACTGTTGAGCCTTTCGGAACCGTCTGTAAATCCTGTTCGAGCCAGTGGAGCTGTGCTTCAGGCAGATAGCCGATGTACTTTTTAGCAGTGCCGATAAAAAATACATCGTCGAGTACCACGTAATGAATTTTGCCCCGGTTGAACGAATAATACGTCGGCCCGAATTGCTGCCTGAAGGTTCGGGCCGAGCCCTCGTCAGAACGCGCTTCAAGGTCAAGGTCATGATTCCCGATGACGTTGAAAAACGGGATGCCGGTTGTGGTAACAGCCTGTTTATAATCGTCGTACAGCTCAAAATGATCCCAGACAAGATCGCCGCACCCGATACCATGAAATAAGGTGCCCTTAGGGTAGGTCGCCACCAGATCGCGCAGGTCGGGAGCTGCACCGGCTTTTAACTGCTCAGCATCGGCTTTGGAGATCATCTGGGTATCGGCCCAAACCACAAACTGATGCCGGGTATCATCGACCGGCAGCTTTTCAAGGGTGAAATCAGCTGTGAAGGTCTCTTTACCAATGGATACGGGCTGATAAAAACTAGCTGTCCCCTTATCGTTTGGAAAGTCATAACCTGCTGGTATGCTGATGTATACAAAATCTGCGTGACCGTCGGCGGGTAGCGTATACCTGCCGTTTGCGTCGGTCTGTACAACGGTGAAGCCATCCGTAACAGACACATTGGCGAGTCCTTTACCATGGCCGGTTACGCGACCGGTTAGCCGGGGAGGGGCTGCCGGTGCATCCGTTCGGGCTATGGCAGCCGGAGTAGCAGTGAGGGCCGCACCCGACCAGCCAAGGGTTTTCAGAAAAAAGCGTCGGTTTAGCATTGCAGAGCTAATTGGGTTATTTACAGCGCTAAAGATAACAGCGTAGGTTCATGTCATTGCTACGCTGGTATTATCGAAACATTAAGCCTGCTGCCCGATACAGGCAGCCGGATAAGAGCGTACGCAATGCCCTCCATTTTTTGTAAATTGCCTGAAGATAGACAACAACTCTGAACGGTAGCGATGGCGGTAAAGTTAAGACGGCGGACATTGGCAAGCGGTAAAATCAGTCTGTACCTTGATGCCTACAACGGTGAAGAACGGACCTATGAGTTTCTTCGCCTTTACCTGCACAAACGCCCCAAGGACGAACTGGAAAAACAGCATAACAAAACCGTGCTGCAAACGGCCGAGCACCTGCGCGCCAAACGTGAACTTCAGCAAAGTACCCAACGCAACGGACTGACGCCGGTCCAGAAAACAAAGGTCAACTTTCTGGCGTATTTTCAGACGTTTATTGATGCGTACTCTAAGAAAGACGGTCGCATGTTTAAAGGTACGCTGCGTTATCTAAAGGAGTTTGCCCAAACCGACTACCTGTCGGTACAGGCACTGACGGAGAGCTTTTGCTATTCCTTCAAAAACTTCCTCGACGGCCACGCCAACCTTACCGGTGAGACACCCCACGATTACTTTGCCCGTTTCAAGAAAGTATTGCGTCAGGCGGTGCGCGACAAACTGCTGGAAGCTAGTCCGGCTATTGAGGTAACGAACAAGCGGTCGGCCAACAGTTTGCAGAAAGACGTGCTGACCACCGAAGAGCTGCAGTTGCTGGCGCAGACGCCTTGCCCAAACCCGGAAGTAAAGCGGGCGTTTCTCTTCGCCTGTAATACCGGCCTGCGCCTGTGCGATGTGAACACCTTACGCTGGACTAATATTCAGCGCGGGATGCTCCGGCTACAGCAACAGAAAACACGACAGATCGTTTGGGTAAACCTGAACACAACGGCGCAGAAACTGCTTGGTCCGGCCGGCCGGAACGAGGAGCCGGTTTTTGCACTGCCTTCACACACCTCCGTACTAAGTGCCCTGCGGCTTTGGCGTGAGAATGCCGGTCTTGGTAAAAAAGTAACCTTCCACGTGGCGCGCCATTCGTTCGCGACCAATCTGCTCATTCACCAGACGGATCTCAAAACGGTATCGTCGCTGTTAGGACATACCTCGCTTGCCCATACCCAGAAATATGTCCGGGTAGTTGAAGCCCTGAAACAAACAGCCGTGAACCGTTTACCTGAGCTGGATATCGCCGGCTGATTAAAACTATCATTTTCAACGTATAACAAATGCTGGTAGCTGGTTCGCCGTTTCTGGTACTGAAAATGGCTGCAAAAAATGTTGTGTATTTGTTACTCATATTCCATATAATACAGGTATACAGGTTTTTATTTCTTATTTTAGTACCCATTACCGGTACTAAAATAAGGAGAAAGAGTAAAATTGACACAATTCAATCTTATGCATGTACATTCCGTTCAGCAGTATAAAATCCAGTCTTTGCTACGTATATTTCTGAAAAATACCAGATCCTTTCTATGAAATCTTTCTTTTTATGGTCTGTTCGTCAGCGCCGGATGCTCAGTATATCGGCGGCCGGGCTATTGGCCGGCGGCTTGTTGATGGGCGCCTATCAGCAGACAAACCCCGGACAGGCATCTCAATCGTTTCTGAATGAATTATTTGCCGGCTTGAGTGATGACGATAAACGTGATCCGAAGTTTGCCGTTGGTAGCCTGAACGTAGCGCCCGGCCTGGAGGCGACGCTTTTCGCCTCGGAACCGATGCTGGTCAATCCGACGAATATCGACGTAGACACGCGCGGGCGGGTGTGGGTGTGCGAGGCCTATAATTACCGGCCTGCCATCAACGGTAACCCGACACACGCGGCAGGTGACCGGATCGTGATTCTGGAAGATACTAACGGCGACGGTAAGGCCGATGCCAGCAAGACATTCTACCAGGGTCCCGAAGTAGAATCGCCGCTCGGCATCTGGGTGCAGGGTAATCAGGTGATTGTGTCGAACAGCCCGAACGTATTTGTTTTTACCGACGAGAACGGCGACGACAAGGCGGATAAGAAGGAAATCCTGTTTACCGGCATCAGCGGTGAACAGCATGACCACGGTATGCACACCTTCGTGGCAGGACCGGACGGGAAATGGTATTTTAACTTCGGTAACGAAGGCAAACAGCTGAAAGATAAAGACGGTAATCCTATCATTGATAAGGTTACCGGCAAGGCAATCAACCCGGCGAACTTTAAGCAGGGAATGGTTTTCCGCTGTGATCCCGGCGGGAAAAACGTTGAGCTGCTCGGCCATAATTTCCGGAATAATTATGAAGTGGCGGTTGACTCATACGGCACCCTCTGGCAGTCGGACAACGACGACGACGGCAACAAAGGTGTCCGGATCAACTACGTAATGGAGTATGGCAACTACGGCTATACCGATGAAATGACCGGCGCGGGCTGGCAGGCCAACCGCACAAACATGGAAACGGAAATCCCGCTGCGCCACTGGCACCTGAACGATCCCGGCGTAGTACCGAACCTGCTGCAAACAGGGGCGGGCTCACCAACTGGCATCATTGTTTATGAAGGAAAATTGTTGCCACCGGCGTTTCAGAACCAGGTGATTCACTGCGATGCCGGGCCCAATGTGGTTCGGGCCTATCCGGTGCAGAACGATGGTGCCGGCTACAAGGCGAGTATGCTGCCGGTGCTCGAAGGGGTGCGGGATCAGTGGTTCCGGCCGGCTGATGTGTGCGTGGCACCCGACGGCTCGCTGATCATTGCCGACTGGTATGATCCGGGCGTAGGTGGACACCAGGCCGGTGATCAGGCCCGTGGCCGTATTTACCGGATTGCACCGCCGAATACACCGTATAAAATGCCGAAGCTGGATCTGACCACCGTGGCTGGTGCCATTGAGGCCTTGCAAAGTCCGAGCATGAACGTGCGTCATCAGGCATGGAACGTGCTGAACGGCATGGGTACTAAAGCGGAAAAGCCGTTGGCTGCGTTCTATAAAAATACGACCGATTCACGGATGAAAGCCCGTGCGTTGTGGCTCCTCAGCAAGCTGCCGGACAATAAAGGCCGGCAGTATGTGGCGGCTGGCCTGAAAGAAACTGACCCGAACCTGCGGATTACAGCACTTCGGGCTGCCCGTCAGCTAGGCAGTGAGGAGACGATCAAGGCCGTAAAACAACTGGCGAAAGATACAGATCGTCAGGTACTTCGTGAATGTGCATTGGCGCTGCATCAAAATCAGTCGCCGGAAATGCCGGCCTTGTGGGCAGACCTGGCAGCCGTACACGACGGGAAAGATCGCTGGTATCTGGAAGCGCTGGGTATCGGTGCCGACGGGCAGTGGGATGCCTGTTTTGCGGCGTGGCAGAAACGCGCCGGCGAAGCAGCGACGGGCAGTGCGGCCGGCCGCGATATTGTCTGGCGGGCACGTACCAAAGAGGCCGTACCGCTGCTGGCACGTCTGGCCAATGACCGGAATGTATCGCTGAATGAGCGGTTGCGCTATTTCCGGGCGTTCGATTTTAATCCGGGATTGTCGGAAAAATCAAGTGCTTTGCTGGACATCCTTCAACAGAACAGCGACTCGCCGGATATTGCCAAACTGGCGTTCCGGCATCTGGATCCGGCAACGGCCAAAAACAACGCATCCGCAATGACTGCCTTGCAGAAACTGCTGAACGATGTATATGGTACGGCCGAATACATGGATTTGGTAGCCCGCTACGAACCGGTAGCTGAAAACAATCGTCTGCGTCAGCTGGCGCTTACTAAGTACCTCGAAGGCATGGGACGCGATGCTTCGCGCCAACTGCTTAAGCAGGGTGGTGAATCGCTGATCTGGGAAATGATCAACGGCAATGATGCCGAGGCTGCTTCGAAAATGGTGATGGCTCTGCGTATGGTCGGCAGCAATCAGTCGCTCGGGATCCTGAAAACGGTTGCCCTGGACGAAAAACGGCCGGTAGCCTTGCGGAAAGATGCGACCCGCGCCATCGGTGGCAGCGGTAACGGCGAAGACCTGATTCTGGCCCTGCTGAAATCGGGGGATATTAAAAATGAATACAAACCGGCTGCCGTACAGGGTGTTGCAAATACCTGGCGTAAGAAAGTCCGGACCGAAGCCGCCAGCTATCTGGATGGTATCGGCGGTTCTACGGCTAAAAAGACACCGCCGATGAACGAGCTGCTGGCCATGAAAGGTGATGCCAGCCGTGGTGTAACGGTTTTCAAAAACAACTGCTCAATCTGTCACCAGGTCAACGGCGAAGGCATGGACTTCGGGCCGAAGCTCTCGGAAATCGGCAGCAAATTGCCGCGTGAAGGGCAGTACCTGGCCATTCTGCATCCGGATGCCGGTATCAGTTTCGGATTTGAAGGCTGGGAAATCAAGTTTAAGGATGGTACTAACATTGCCGGTATTGTTTCCAGCAAAACCGAAACCGATCTGCAGGTGAAATTTCCGGGCGGTGTAGTACAGAATTATAAAATGGCCGACGTCGTTTCGATGAAAAAAACGGATAGCTCCATGATGCCGGCCGGTCTTCAGGACAATATGAGTACGCAGGAGCTGGTTGACCTGGTCGAGTACCTGGCTAGCCTGCGGAAAAAGTAGTTTGAACAGACCGTGTAACTACCCGAAAAGGATGCTCTATACAGAGTGTCCTTTTTTGTTGGGGTCAGCCATACCACGTATTCCGGAAATTTTATGGCCCGGCAAGGTATGTTCATGCGCAGATTATCTTTTTGTGAAAAGTGAAACTACCAAACACAACTCAAACGTATGATTCGTCGCGATTTTGTGAAGAATACCCTTGCTTCGGCCGGTGCTATGCTGGCTGGTACGTCGTCAATCGCTGCTGCTGCTGATCAGGTAGCAACGGGCGGTCCGATGGCCAAAAACAAGTTTAAGCTGATGTATGCGCCTCACTTCGGCATGTTCGAGAACAGTGCAGGCAAAGACCTGATTGACCAGCTGAAGTTCATGGCCGACCAGGGGTTTACGGCCATTGAAGACAATGGGATGATGGGGCGTCCGGTAGATGTACAGGAGAAGATCGGTAAGGAGCTCGACCGCCTGGGCATGAAAATGGGCGTGTTTGTGGTCGATAAGGGAGGTAACTCACAGAACTCACTGGCGGCCGGCAAGCAGGAGTATATCGATATTTTCCTGAACGGCTGTAAGCGCGCGGTTGATGTGGCCAAGCGTGTGAATGCCAAATGGATGACGGTTGTGCCTGGTGACTTTGAGCGTAACCTGCCGATCGGGATTCAGACCGGAAACGTGATTGATGCCCTCCGGCGCGGCTCCGACATTCTGGCACCACACAATATGACGATGGTACTCGAACCGCTGAGCGACACGCCCAACCTGTTTTTACGGACATCGGATCAGACCTATGAAATCTGCCGTGGGGTAAACAGCCCCGCCTGCAAAATTCTGTTTGATATTTACCACATGCAGAAAAACGAAGGGCACATCATTCCGCACATCAACTGGTGCTGGAGCGAGATCGGGTATTTTCAGATTGGCGATAATCCGGGTCGTAAAGAGCCTACAACGGGAGAGATCAATTACAAAAATATCTTTAAGCACGTGTACCAGAAAGCTAAAGCCGAAAACAAAGAGTTTATTTTCGGTATGGAGCACGGCAATTCACGACCCGGAAAAGAAGGAGAGGAAGCCTTGTTGAAGGCGTATATCGAATCTGACAGCTTTCAGGTATAAATATACTCGCAGGAGAAGCCTGGTAGCCCAAATGGCTTATTGCCAGGCTTTTTCCTGTACTATCGTTCCATTACAGTACAACAACACAGTTATCCTCTGCCGATACGCCGCTGCTCACATATTTGTCGGCGGTTTCGTCATTCAGCCATTGCTCACCATCAATCAGATACCGGAATTGGTATTCGCTGCCAACCGGTAACTCAACCGTCGTTTTGTACGAACCGTCTTTCTGTTTCTTCAACGGAGCCGCTTCTGCATTCCATTCGTTAAATTCACCTACAAGCGCTACCGACTTGGCACCATTGATAGATTCAGGCGTTACAGAGAAGGTAACTTTGCAAACAGGCTTGCTTTTTAAGAATTGCTTGGCTAGTGCCATACAGTTTAGTAAAGTTTGGTTCCAGAATCAAATTTATATAACAATAAATACAAAGCAATGTCAATCAATGGGTTGTAGATTGAAATTCTTTCTTTAGTCATATATTGTACTCGCGGAGTAACAAAACTCTTGTAAAAAAGTCGATTACTTAGCTGAACCGACCGCAAGGTCTTGCTGATACTCTTTTGTCCAGTGCCATGCGCCCTGCACGGCAATCAGGCAGAAGATGCCGTATTCAAATGCGACCAGTTTTACCCCTTTGACATAATAGATATAGGTCAGAATGATGTCGATCAGGAGCCACACATACCAACACTCGACTTTCTTCTGAATCATCATAAAGGTGGCCACGATGCTCATGGTCGTGGTGAATGAGTCAAGGTATGGAAATGCACTTGGTTTACTAAACAGGACCGGAAACCAGGTGTTTAAATTCTGAGCGAACGACCCCAGGACCAGTGTAGCCACTACGCCGGCCAGCGACCAGGTCAGGGTTTGCCGCGGGCTTAACCGGCTGATTTTTAGCTCCTGCTCCTGATTTGCTTCTCCGG
Organism: uncultured Arsenicibacter sp.; assembly: GCF_945952095.1. Taxonomy (GTDB): domain Bacteria; phylum Bacteroidota; class Bacteroidia; order Cytophagales; family Spirosomataceae; genus Arsenicibacter. The sequence continues at coordinate 10,077 of NZ_CAMFHL010000072.1, forward strand.
CCTTCGGGTGTGTCCAGCGCCACCAGCCCTGTAGGTTGGTCACGAAAAAAAAGATCTGCAGAAACATGTCGGGGTAGAGCTGAATCTGATAAAACAGGAAAAAGAACAAGGCAACGCTGACCGCCCCGATGGGCCAGCTCCAGACGTGAGCACGGGCTGATAGCCAGACCGCAACGGCTCCGGTCAGGGCCCCGAAAAACTCCAGGTAGCTCATCGGATACCCCCAGACGGTAAAGAAAATCGTGTTAATATCGAAAAAGTCAGGCATTGCTAGTAGGAAGTCTGCGCGGCTTGATTTTGACAGTACAACAGGCCGCTCGTTTCGACTGCAAAAAACGGAAGAATACCCGAAAGGCCATGCGCAAACCCTAAACCCTGTTCATTATGCAAAAAATAGCCATGCTCGGGGGCGGTTTCATCGGCCGCTTCTATGCCGAATCGCTGCACGGGCAGCGGAGCCGCGACCGTGTGGTTGCCATCTATGCCCGCCGCGAAGAAACCGCCCGGAAATTCGCGGCCGATTACGGCTGCGATTTCTGGTCAACGGAAATGGAAGCCGTGATTGCAAACCCTGAGGTAACTATGGTCTGCATTGCGCTGCCCAACAACCTGCACGAACCAGCGGTGCAGCTCTGCGCCAAACACAAAAAGAATGTTGTCTGCACCAAGCCGCTGGGCCGGAATGCCGATGAAGCGCTGCGCATGATGCAGGCCGTGGAAGAAGCCGGTATTTTTGGCGGTTATCTGGAAGATTTGTGCTACACCCCCAAATTTCTGAAAGCGCTCGAAAGCGTAAAACGCGGGGCACTCGGCCGGATTTTGTGGGCGAAATCCAGAGAGACTCATCCCGGTCCGCATTCCGACTGGTTCTGGGATAAGGAGCAGGCGGGTGGCGGCTGTATGCTCGATCTGGGCTGCCACTGCGTCGAAATTGCCCGGAGCTTTATCGGCAAGGATGTAAGACCGGTTGAGGTCATGTGCTGGGCCGCAACGCAGGTAAAATCCATTGACGCCGAGGATCACGCCATTGCGCTGGTGAAGTACGAAAACGGTGCTATCGGGCAGTTTGAGGTCAGCTGGACATTCAGGGGCGGCATGGATCTCCGCGATGAAGTCATGGGTACCGAAGGAACGATCTGGATCAATAATTTCCTGCGGACCGGTTTCGAAATGTTTACAACGGGCCAAGGAGAGGGCGAAGAGTACGTGGCCGAAAAAGCCGAATCAAACACGGGGTGGCTCTTTCCGGTGGGTGATGAAGTGAACGATCTGGGGTATAATCACATGTTTACTGATATGTTCAGTGCCTGCGAAGCAGGCCGCGAACCGGTCGAAACGTTTTATGACGGGTATGTGGTGAATGCCATCCTGGATGCGGCCTACCGGTCAGCGGCCTCAAAGCAGTGGGAGCCGGTAGCGTTGCCGGTCTGGCGGGGGCAGGAAGGCCTTTCGGCCCAAACAACACTCACGGAATACGATGCCGATCATTACCTGATCAAGAAGGAAGTTACCCACGACGGCCGCCACAAAATCATTCTGAAGGAAAAGCAAAGCGGAAAAATTATTGAACGCGATAGTAATTAAGCCCGGGCCGGATGCCGGTCTGAACCGGCCGCGTCCGGCTTTTGTTGCGTAAGTTCGGGGAGTACTAGTGCCCTTTCATGGGATTCCCGGCGTATTGAACGATTACAATGGCAGAAACACTCATCATACCGCAAACCACCAGCCGCGCTGAAGTATATGCATCTCTGGTGCCGCAGATTGACGCACTCATCAGTGGCGAAACTGACCTGACGGCGAATCTCGCCAATATTGCCGCCGCGCTGAAAGAAGCCTTTGGCTTTTTCTGGGTCGGCTTTTACCTGAAAAAGGAAAATCAGCTCGTACTGGGACCCTTTCAGGGGCCAATTGCCTGTACCCGTATCCGCTTCGACAAAGGCGTTTGCGGAGCGGCCTATACGCGGCAGGAAACAATTCTGGTGCCGGATGTTGAGCAGTTCCCGGGCCATATTGCCTGTAGCTCAGCCTCGAAATCAGAAGTAGTCGTACCCATCTTCGATCAGGCCGGTGCGGTTGCGATGGTCCTGGACGTTGACAGCGATCAGCTCAATGACTTTACGCAGGATGACGTTAACGGACTTGAGCAAATCGGCCGGTTGATTACCGGATTGTTGGCGTAATGAATTTATACCGGCAACAGACGGGCGGATTTATATTCGTCCGTCTGTTGTTTTATCGCTATGACCGAACGACACAAGGATGCCCTGCGCAAAGCCGCTTCATTTTGCGCGTATCAGGAACGAACCCAGCAGGAAGTCCGCGAACGGCTGGCTGATTGGGGCGTGTGGGGCGATGAGGCCGAAGCCGTCATTGCCGATCTGATTGAGCAGAATTACCTGAATGAGGAGCGGTTTGCCAAAACCTTTGCCGGCGGAAAGTTCCGCGTTAAAAACTGGGGAAAGCGCAAAATCAAACAGCATCTCCAGCAGCGTGGTATTACGGGCTACAACCTGGAACAGGCCATGAAGGAAATTGAGCCGGACGATTACCGGCAAACCCTGCGTAGCCTGCTCGATAAAAAACGCAGCACCCTGCGTGATAATAACCCGCTGGTCATCAAACAAAAACTGGTCAGATTTGCCCTGAGCCGGGGCTATGAATCCGATCTGATCTGGCAGGTGCTTGGTGAAGAAAGCAGCGAAACAGATGAATAACCGCAAATTCTTTCTGGTGGTGCAACCCTTTTAATCCGGCAGTTGTCTCTATAGCTGTACGAACAGGATGATAGTGTACGGATGAAGCGGTTAACTAAATACATGTACTGGCTCAATATGGGGCTGATTGGTCTGGTTTCCTGTGATCAGATTAACCCTGACCTGATGCCGCCGGCTGAACCGATTTCCGGTGATAATCAGTTTGTCGCCCTTGTTGATCAGCAGCTCGCCATTGACCTGAAGAAAATTCCGGGGCTTAGTACCGTTACTACGTTCCGGATACAGAAGCAGCCTGGCTGGGGCGACGCCCGGTTTACTACCCAAGGCCTGCTGGTATATACCCCGAAAGCCGAATTTGTGGCTGGTGACGATGAGGTTATTCTCAGTGCCGATCAGCAAAACAGTGCCGTTTCGGCGGTTCCGCTACGCATTACAATGGCAACCCCCGAGGACCAGCTGCCCTGCCAGCTTGGCGCCGTTTCTGACAAGGCTGAGGCCGTGATGAGTACGGCTGTATCGGTTCCGGTCCTGCAAAACGACGTTTTTTGCGAAGGCAATGTAGATGTATCCTCGCTGACGATTGAGTCACAGCCTAAAAATGGTACGGTTCAACAAGGCAGCAACGGTACCGTTATCTATACGCCCAAAGCGGGCTATAAGGGCAAAGATTCCTTTATTTATAAAGTCTGTAACAGCGGTGCCGCGACCAGGAACTGTTCGGTGGCCGCCGTAACCATAACGGTGGTCGATCCGGCACAGGCCTGTACCATATCGCTTGACGATAATGTTGTTTCCTTTAAGCCGGTTTTTGTCGGCGATTCCATCCGGATTCCGGTATTGAGCAATGATGTCCTCTGCAAGAGCAGCCGGGCTATTCCGGTTACGCTGGCATTGCCGCCGGTTTTCGGATCGGCTTACGTGAATAAAAGCAATGTAATTGTCTATAAGGTACGCATGTTTTCACCACCCGATCAACTTACTTATCGTCGGTGTGATGGAGCTTGTTTGGAAGCAACAGTCACTATTCAGGCGCGCGAACCTGTTTCCAACTGTATATTTACAGCTGCTAGTGATGCCCGTACCATCACGCTGTCCGGCCTGTCAGACGACGCCCGTACGAACGGCATTTATCTACCCATCCTGGCCAATGATATGGTCTGTAACTTGCTGAAATCAATTACCATAAAAGAAAACCCCTCAAACCTGAAACTGGATGTTCAGCGGGACGGGCGTTTGCTCTACCGGCTGGAGACAACGCCTAAGACCGGAACGTTTAGTTTTGTGTATGAGCTGACTGACGCCAGCGATAATAAGGCCTCAGCCCAGGTGAAAATAATTGTAAAGTAAGGACAGATTGAGGGGACGATACGTGAAAATTTCGCGATTTCTGCGTCCTTTGTGAATATGACGGAACAGGAATTGTTACGAGGATGTCAGCAGAAAGACCCCCGTGCACAAACCGCTTTGTATGAGCGGTATAGGGCACGGCTGATGGGCCTTTGCCGCCGCTATGCCCGTAGCATTCCTGAAGCCGAAGACATGTTTCAGGAAGGGTTTACCCGTATCTTCCAGCAGCTCCATACGCTTGAGCAAACGGAAAAGTTTTTGCCCTGGATGAAGCGGGTAATGGTCAACACAGCCATAAACCTGTACCATAAAAATCAAAAGCAGGGCGCGGAGACCGATTACGAAACCGCCTGGGATTACGGGTCTCAGGAGCACATGGATATATTGGCCCGCATCTCAACCGAAGAATTACTCCAGCTTATCGAAGAATTACCCGACGGTTACCGGATGGTGTTTAACCTGTACGTGATCGATGGCTATACCCATCCCGAAATCGGGGACATGCTGAGCATTTCCGAAGGTACATCAAAATCACAGCTGGCGCGGGCCAAACTGGTATTACAGAAAAAACTGAAATTACGGGGTATTATAAACTATGAAAACTCCTGACCAAACCGATCCATGGGAAGATGAATTCCGGAAGCGGTTTGAGCATTTTGACGCTGAACCACCGGCAGATGCCCTCGCCCGCATATTGATGCAGGCCAATGCACCGGCACCTCCGCCACCGGCCGGCAGGAGCTGGCGGAAATATGGGGCACTGGCCCTGATTGGCGTATTGCTGAGCATCGTCGGTATCCTGACGCTGAAACAGTCGCCGGATCAGGTAGTGTTGCCGGAAAAAACAGTACCTGATCCGGCGACCAGCCCGCCAATAGCCGCCGGAAAGGGGCATGCTCAGGGATTGGTAAGCCAACCGGCACAAACCGGTGAACTAACGGAATCCCATACCTCACCGGCAGGCCCTGCCGGTGAATCAGCCGATGGTACTACTGGTCATAAGCTTTTACCGGATGCAGAAAAGAAGCCTGTCGGAAGTGAGCTGACAGCGTCTGTGAGCCGTAAGCCGATAGCGGGTAGTAAGACTGTTTTAGATGAAAAATCAGCTGTTCGTTTAGGGAAGTTGTTTCGGAGTAATTCCGCAGGCGGAGCCGACGGGGAGGTGAATATAAATGATCAGGTTGTTGCCAGGTCGATTAAAGGTATTGGTAATCAGCAAAATAAGTTAACATCTACTGATGCCGGCTCGATAGAGACTGTAGCTGCATCCGGCGCTGCCGGAGTGGCGTCACCGGTAGACGTCGTGTGGCGTAATCCTGCCTTAACCATGTCAACGCTGTCGGGAAAAGGGTTTGCTGTACACAAACAGACCACACGCCTGCCAGGTATTGAGGCATCTGCTTCGGGTGAGCCCGCTCAGTCAAAACCACGTCAGCGGCCGGTTTGGTTTGTTGCGGTGATGCCATTGTATACCTTCCGGCAGATTAGTCCGAATACAGACGATGATGTGTATGTGCGGCAGATTAAAACGGATAACGGCCTGTCGGGCGACCGTGTCGGCTGGCGGATGCAGGCCGGCGGCGAGTGGCGTCTGACCAAATGGGCGAGTCTGCGCCTTGGTGTTAATTTCGGCCAGTTCCGGCAAACGGTGCAGTACAGCGTCGGAGCGGCCAGACCTGATTCAATTATCTCCAATCTGATTGACGACCAGACCCTGCAACTGACACCGGTGACCCGTGATGTGGTCAAAACGCAGACGACGAACTGGCAATATGCCGGCATCAGCGCCGATGCAGTCTGGCACCTTGGTGCGGGGAAAAGCTGGACCTACTATGCCACAACCGGCGCTTCGGTTGGGGGATATATCGGCCCTATCCGCCGGTTTTCAGGCTTTTATCAAGGCTCCTTCGGTATTGAACGGCCATTGGCTAACGCCCTGTGGTTTCGCGTTGAACCCACAGTACAGTATGGCTGGAATGCTGTCTCCGACCACAAAAGTCTTTTTCTGATCCGTCCGTATATGTACGGACTGACGTTTGGTTTGCGCTATTAAGCTCCGGACCGTTTCCTCATTATAGCAAACTTCCGGATTTATTGGCTGTTAGTCTAATAAACAACTAGAACTATAGACAAACCAGCTAATATGAAAAAGCTAGTAGTAGTAGGAGCCATGCTGGTAGCCGGCCTGACCCTTAGCGCACAGGCGCAGACAACAAACCCGACACAGCAGGGAACAACAAATCCGACACAACAAGGAACGTCGACAACGACGGGAACTTATAACAATAACACGGGAAGCAACACACAAACCGGCGCACAGGTACCAACTGTAAATCCGCCGGTGGGTACGATGCAGACCAACCCGCAAAACGGTACGATTCAGACGAATCCACAGAATAGCAACACGGGTAACTACAACACACAGGGGACTTCGCAGACGGGTACGCAGGGTAATACAACCTATCCGACTCAGCAGGACCGGACCATGCAGCAGGGCAGAACCCGTGACCGGAACCTGAACCGTTCAACGGACCGCACGACTAACCAGATGGATTCGACTCGGCCAACCCGCCGTGAAATGAATCGCCAGGATCGTCGGTCGCGCCAGAACCAGATGCGTCGGGATACGCTCCGGTAGGATAACATCAGACAGCTAAATGTGAACATGGAGTTTACCGGCAGCATGCTGCTGACACTAGTCAGGGCGGTGACCGGTAAACTCCTTTTTTTATGAATGATATGAAAACCAGCACCATTGGTATATTTCTTCTGAGTATCGGTCTTTCGTTACCGGTCGCCGCACAAAATCAGTCACCTGTTATGCAGGAATCGACCTCAACAACGCAAAAGCGGGGAATGGGGCAGACCAAAAAACAAAGTCAGCGGGAAGCACTGCGCAAGCAGCAGGCGCTGAAAGATACGCCTGTAACGAAACCGCGCCCGTTGCGGCCGGATTCATTACGTCGCGGCGGGGCCACGCGGGTAGATACGCTCCGGTAAGCGGCAAAATGTGTATCTTGACGGGCGAACATTAACGCGCTGTCAACCATGATCAAAAAAACATTTTTCGGCCTGATGCTGGCCTGCTTCTGGATCTGCGGCCAGGTAATGGCGCAATCAGCTGCCGACCGGAAGGCAATTCTGGGTATTCTGAGCCGGCAGGAGGGAGACTGGAACGCTGGCCGGGTAGAATCATTTATGAATGGCTACTGGCCCTCTGACTCGCTGACGTTTATCGGAAAGGTCGGCGTTACAAAGGGCTATCAGGCAACGCTGGAGAACTACAAAAAGCGGTATCCGAACCGGGCGTCGATGGGAACATTAAAATTCTCAATCCTCAAACTTGACTTCGTGGCGCCGGATGCTGCCTATGTCATTGGCCGCTGGCACCTGACCCGGCCTGAAGTTGGTGATGCGGGCGGGCACTTTACTCTGCTCTGGCGCAAAATTAAAGGCCAATGGCTGATCGTGAGCGACCATTCGAGTTAAAGAGCGGAAGAGCGAAAGCGTGAAAGAGCGAACTGAAATCACTTTTTCGCTCTTTATCACTTTCACTCTTTGATTGCGTAGCAGTCGCTCTTTCGCTCTTTATCGCTTTCACTCTTTAAACCTGCTTCGGCTCTTTCGGGGTCAGGCGGTCGCGGAGGTTGGTCATAGGTTTTTCGTAGAAGCGGTAAAGCAGCGTTGACAGCAGAATTGTCAGTGCCCAGAACAGCCCGATTTTAGCGTAACCAACCGCCAGCGATGTTGTCGGTATCCGGTCAATGACCAGAATCATGAGGGGCGACAGGTTGAGCAGGTACATGGAGTACGAGATCAGGCTGATGTGGGTGACAGGACCGGCAAGCCAGCTGCTGCTGCTCCGCCAGTTATCCATGCGTGGTAGTAAAAGCATCGTACTCAGACCAATGGCTGTGAAATAGAGCGAGCGTTTATAAAACACGTAAGCGGGGTATACGCCACCATCAACATAATACGGTAAAATGAAAATAGATGCCGTAAACGCAAGGAAAACCGTCAGCAATACCCCGAACCAGAAGCCGGTTTTACGGGCCAGCGGGCTTTGCCACAGCGACAGATGATACTGCTTGATATAGGCAGCGAGTACACCGTATGAAATGGCGTCGAGCCGTGTCAGTACAATTCCCCGATACCCTAATTCGCCTTCACTGATCGGAATACGGATCGCCTGAATGAGCCGTAAGGCGTTGGTGCCCAGGATTACGGTCAGGATGACGGCCAGTACGACGTACCGGCGCGGCCACCGTTTCGGCGCAATCAGATGCCAGGCCAGCAGCAGTGTCGGCAGCACCAGATACGACCATTCTTCAATAGCCAGGCTCCATGTTTCGGGGAAAAAATCAGGTACATAGGTCGCAAAATTCTGGAGGAACACAACGTATTTGGCCAGCGTCCATTTGTCGGGCAGGGTATGATGCAGGCCGCTGCGCCAGGCTCTGATCAGGTTAACCAGAATAAGTCCGGCAAGTACGAAATAATAGGCGGGCAGGGTCCGGAACCAGCGCCGTGTCCAGAAATTAAGAATGAGCGGTCCGCTCATTTTTTGTTGCTTCTCGTAAATCCGGATCAGAATACCGCCGATCAGAAAGCCGCTGAGGACGAAAAACAGTTCAACGCCGTCGGGTAAAAACTGATGGAGCAGGTTTCCGGTATGAAAACGGCCGAGGGCAATAGCCGAGTGGGCATCGACGACAATAAGGATAGCAAGGGCCCGCAGCAAGTCTAATCCGAAAACCCGGTTGTGTGCGTCGGAACCTAACGAAAATATATGTTTGGGCATAGTGCTTTAATCTCAATAAACAAACGGACTGCAAAGCTACGGTGCTTTTCGGCATCCGGGAAAGGAAAATAGCCTGCGGTAAGTTAATCCGGCGAAGATGTAAAAAAATGGGGCAGATGCTGTACTTTCACGCTTTATTGAACAATTTCCGTTTTTCAGCATGACACCCGAATTTGGTTTAAACGCTGTTCACCGCTATGCGTTTCGTTTTACGCAGGCCGACGTCGAAGATTTTGCCCGTGTTACCGGCGATAATAATCCTTTACATTTAGATGCTGCCTTTGCCGCGCAGACCCCGTTTAAGCGCCCGATTATTCACGGGATGCTGGGTGCCAGCGTATTCACAAAAGTACTCGGTACCGAGTTTCCGGGGTATGGTTCGGTCTACATCGGCCAGACGTTCCAGTTCCTGCGGCCGATGTTTGTTGATACCGATTATGAGGTGACCTTTACGGTTCAGTCGGTAAATCCCGAAAAACACATTGCCGAAATCCTGGGCGAAGTACGGGATGTGCAGACGGGTAAGGTAACAACGAAAGGCGTTGCTACGCTGATGCACAAAGAAAAAATTTAATATTGATAAAAAGCGGAAAAGCCCGTCTTACATGCATGTAGGACGGGCTTTCTCGTTGATGAAGTTACTATCGCTATAATTAGCTGTCAGTACCATCATTCTTTTTTTCCTGAATTTCTGCACGAATTTCTTGTGCCAGATTCTTAAGGTCCTGCATGCCTTTACGGACGCGGGTACCAGCTGCCTGATTGTTCTTATCATAGAACTTTTCGAAGTCAGCTTCTAAGGACATAATCAGGTTTTTTACTTCATCAAAGCGTGCCATAGCAGAACGGATGAGGTTTTTTGTGTGAAAAAACTGCTTAAATCCGCTAAAAACGCGGTTTTGGGCGAAATTTAAGCATTCTTAAACACTGCGCAATAGTTTGCCCAAAAAAATATCCAAAAAGTACAACTTTTGTAAGTTCTTCTTATTCAATGGCTATTTTCAGGCTAATTTGGCCTATTCTGCCACCTCAATTGCGATTTGCTGCCGGTAAACACCATTCTTCAGACGCTCTGCAATTTCACTAAAGCTATTCAGAGTATATTCGACGTCGTCAAGCGTATGTGATGCCGTTGGAATAATCCGTAACATGATCACGTCTTTCGGTACAACCGGATATACGACAATTGAGCAGAAGATACCCATGTTCTCGCGAAGATCCCGTACCAGTGCCGTCGCCTCAGGAATACCGCCTTCGTTCTGCAGCAGCACCGGCGTAACCGGCGATGTAGTATCACCGATATGGAAGCCCCGTGAGCGCAGACCTGTTTGCAGGGCGTTTACGTTCTCCCACAGTTTGGCGCGCAGCTCCGGTTGGGTTTTGATCAGCTCAAGGCGCTTCATCGCACCGACTACATACGGCATTGGCAGTGCCTTTGCATATGTCTGCGAGCGCATGTTATACTTCAGGTACATGATCACATCATGATCAGCCGCGATGAAGGCACCGATTGCCGCCATCGACTTGGCAAACGTTGAGAAGTACAGGTCGATACCATCCTGGCAGTTCAGCATTTCGCCGACACCCGCACCGGTTTCGCCCATAGTCCCGAAGCCGTGTGCATCGTCGACCAGCAGGCGGAAGTTGTATTTCTCTTTCAGGGCAACAATTTTGTCCAGACTACCCACTTTACCCGACATACCAAAGACGCCTTCGGTAATCACCAGAATGGCACCTCCTTTTTCGGCGGCTTTTCGGGTGGCCCGCTGGAGGTTTTTCTCCAGGCTTTCCATGTCGTTGTGGTTGAACTTATAGTATTCGCCCATTTTCGCTTTGTGCAGGCGGATACCGTCGATGAGGCAGGCGTGGCACTCAGCGTCATAAACGATCACGTCGCGGTGATCAACCACCGCTTCAATGGCCGACATTACGCCCTGATAACCGTAGTTGAGCAAGAAGGCGTCTTCTTTGCCGACAAACTGCGCCAAAGCCTGCTCCAGTTCTTCGTGCAGGTCCGAGTTGCCGGACATCATCCGGGCACCCATCGGATAGGCAAGACCCCATTGTGCAGACGCTTCGGCATCGGCCTGGCGGACTTCGGGATGATTGGCCAGCCCGAGATAGTTATTCAGACTCCAGTTCAGCATCTTACGACCCTGAAATGTCATGTGTGGTCCCAGCTCGCCTTCCAATTTAGGGAAAGCAAAATAATGGTGGCCTTTTAGTTGTTTCGACGATGACCCGATAGGGCCCAGATTCGTGCGCAGTTTCTCAAATAAATCCACTTTTTATAGCTGTTTAGCGGGTTAGACGCTTAATTATTAGGGAAATACGGCGTTGGATATAGAAATAAATGCAAAAATACGCTAAATGTTAACAACAGCCAACAGAAATGACGTTTTGGTTACCCGCCGGACTTTTACTATTCGTTTCATTTTTACTGGTGGTTCTGGTGGTTGCTGGTGGTTCTGGTGGTTGCTGATGGTTTTAGTTGTTACTGATGGTTCTGGTGGTTGCTAATGGTTCTGGTGGTTACTGAACCGAAACTCAGAAACAACCAGAAACAATTCAGCAACCCAGAAACAACTCAGCAACAATTGAATAATAACCCGGAACAGATAAATATCCCCGTCTATAATAAATTACCGGATTTTTAGGGGCTTTCGTGCTGTAACTCTGTCGCTCTTTTTACATTTGTGCACAGACTAGACCGCTTAACTGCCAGATGACTACAATCAAAAAACTACTCGTTGCCAACCGCGGCGAAATCGCTCTGCGGGTAATGCGAACCTGTCGGGAGATGGGGATCAAAACCGTGGCTATTTACTCGGAAGCCGACCGGAATGCACTCCACGTGCGGTATGCCGATGAGGCAGTCTGTGTGGGGCCGGCGGCTTCGGCGGAGTCGTATCTGAAGGGCGATGTCATTATCGATGTCTGCAAACGGCTGGGCGTCGACGCCATTCATCCCGGATACGGGTTTCTGTCGGAAAACGCCAGTTTCTCGCAGATGGTGAGGGATGCCGGACTGATCTTTGTTGGGCCGTCGCCGGAAAGTATCGAGGTGATGGGCAGTAAACTGGCTGCCAAGGCTGCCGTCGCCACCTATAACATTCCAATGGTGCCGGGAACGCCCTCGGCGATTGCTGACCGTGATGAAGCAAAGGTGATTTCGGCCCAAATCGGCTATCCGGTCCTGATCAAGGCCAGCGCAGGCGGAGGAGGAAAAGGGATGCGGGTGGTCGAAAACGAAGCCGAGTTCGACGAACAGATGGACCGTGCCGTGAGCGAGGCCCTGTCGGCGTTCGGTGACGGATCGGTGTTCATCGAAAAATACGTTACCTCACCGCGACACATTGAAATTCAGGTGCTGGGCGACCAGCATGGCAATATCATTCATTTATTCGAGCGGGAGTGCTCGGTGCAGCGCCGTCACCAGAAGGTGGTTGAAGAGGCACCGTCGGCCATTCTGACGCCCGGAATCCGGGCCGAAATGGGCCGGTGCGCGGTCGATGTGGCGCGTGCCTGCGGGTACTACGGCGCCGGAACCGTTGAGTTCATCGTCGATGATCAGCTGAATTTCTACTTCCTGGAAATGAACACCCGATTGCAGGTAGAACACCCTGTAACGGAGCAGATTACCGGTATTGACCTCGTGAAGCAGATGATTTACATTGCGGAGGGCAAGCCGCTGACCATTCAGCAGGATGATCTGCAGATCAAAGGGCATGCCGTGGAGGTTCGCGTCTACGCCGAGGATCCGGCCAATAACTTCCTGCCCGATGTGGGTACACTCGAAACCTATGTACGCCCGCAAGGAAACGGGGTCCGCGTAGACGATGGCTTTGAGCAAGGCATGGAAATCCCGATCTATTATGACCCGATGATTGCCAAACTGATCACCTACGGTGCCGACCGTGAAGAAGCAATTCAGAAAATGATCCGGGCCATCGACGAATACCAGATTACCGGTGTACAGACAACGTTGCCGTTCTGCCGGTTTGTAATGGAACACGAAGCCTTTCGCTCGGCTAATTTCGATACCCGTTTCGTGAGCCTTTATTTTACGCCCGACGTGCTGAAACCAGCCGTTGATAAAGCCGAAGAAGACCTGGCCGCCGTGCTGGGGGCCTTTCTGCTGGATACGCAGAAACCAAAGCAACAGACAGCCGTATCGGCAGCGCAGCAACGCAGCCGTTGGAAAGAAAGACGCCTTTCCTGACAGGCAAATCCAGAAAGGGGGAAGTACATAGCGTACTGCCCCCTTTTTTTGTTAAAGCCCTATAAAACAACTTATTGATAGTATTTGTGTACTTACCATTGCTGGTGTTAACTGATAGTAAAACAATAAAAATGTGATTTATTTTATATATAATTTTAGTGTTTTAATTTTATTTCAAAATATTGGAATGTACAGGTATAATATTTTGAGTTTGCTATTGACAGCGATAGTATAGTTGGTATATTTGACAAAGTGCAACAAAGCAATGCTTCCGGTCACAGCCGCAAATGATCTTCAGGAAGCACCCGTAAATCATCGTTCAGACAGGCTGTTATGTTCCTGACGTAGCAGACAGGCTGGCTGAATTCCTTAGTCCTTTATTGTCTCGTTGAAAACCGCCGGTGCGGTTATCGGGAAAACTATTGCCTGTTCATTTCAACATTCATAAACAAACTGTACAACGATGAATTACCACGCTGCCAGAGGCCTCTTCAAGGCGAAACCTCCGCTTTAACCGCTTCGCATTTACGGATTCCCATTCCGGTCAGGTACATACTGTACGCTGAGCAGGATTGCTATTGCCTTTGAAACCATCTGTTTAACCATAAAATATAACCTGTTCTTCTACTTGTATGATGAAACGATTACATCCTCTACTCCATGTGTTTGCCGTATCGGCAGTATGCTGTGTGCTGAGCCTGCTGGCTCCGTCAGCAGCACTGGCGCAAACGAAACGTGTCACCGGCAAGGTCGTAACAAGTATCAATGCCGAACCTATTCAGGGCGTGAATATTCTGGTAAAAGGAAATTCACGGAAAGGGGCAATTACCAACAACCTCGGTGAATTTGCCCTTGACGCTACTTCGGACGATGTGCTGGTCATCAGTTTCATCGGCTTTAAATCAAAGGAAATAAAAGTCGGTACAAGTACCGCCATCAATGTGTCACTGGACGATGATGTAAGCCAGTTGAGCGAACTCGTCGTTACGGGGACACGTAACGTGGGCCGTACTACACTGGAAACGCCGGTGCCGGTCGACGTAATTTCGATCAAGGAAATGATGGGGAGCCTGCCGCAGATGGATTTAGCCCAGATGCTGGCCTATGTTGCCCCGAGTTTCAATGCTGTCCGGTCGCAGGGTGGTGACCTCGACTCACACGTCGATCCGGTACAGCTGCGGAACATGGCACCGAACCAGATTCTCGTGCTGGTCAACGGAAAGCGCCGGCATACATCGGCCTTGCTCATTACCGGCACCGCCGTGGGCAGCCCGTCATCGTCGGTGGATCTGATGACAATTCCGGCAGCGGCGATTGACCGGGTCGAAATCCTGCGCGACGGGGCGGCGGCCCAGTACGGATCTGATGCCGTGGCGGGTGTGGTGAACATCATCCTCAAAAAAGGCACTAACCAGCTGACCGGTAACCTGACCGGGGGCGGGTATCTGAACTCCGGCGGCAGTGCCGGTGCGCTCACAAAGGCCGGTAAGCCGGATGGATTTAACTACCAGTTTGATGCAAACTACGGCTTCAAAATCGGCGATAAGGGCTATCTGAACGTGTCAGGGCAGGTTACCCAGCGTCGTCCGACGCTGCGCCCGTTCGTAAACGACTGGGGCATTTACGATGCTACTTACCTCACCAACCAGCGTACGGACAAATACGGCAAGCCGGTGATTACCAACCCGGAGCTGATTAATGCGCTGGCCGCCGGCAATACGACACTGGCCAATACGCTGAAAACGCAGGAAGGACTGCTGAGCGCCCGGGGCCTGACACCGGCCGATTTTGCGGTGTATGCCGGTATGCCGGCCATTACTATGGGCAGCACGTTCTACAACGCCGGCTACGAAATCAACCCGAACACCACCTTGTATGCTTTTGGCGGGGCGTCGTACAAATACCTGAAAGGCTTCTCGTGTTACTACCGTCGTCCGGGCCAGACCGACCGGTTCAACTACCTGCTGTATCCGAACGGGTTCCGGCCGCAGATGACATCGAACATGTCTGATGTGTCGAACACGATCGGCGTGCGCAGTAAAATCGGCGAGTTCAGCGTTGATTTCAGCAATACCTTCGGCCGGAACGCCATGCGCATCGGTATGGTGAATACCATGAATGCGTCTTACGGGTCAAATTCGCCGGTAAACATGTACCTGGGCACGCACCAGTTCACCCAGAACTCGACCAACCTTGACTTCTCCCGCTATTTCAAAGGCGTTATGAAAGGACTGAACGTGGCGTTTGGTGCGGAGATGCGGCTGGAGAACTATAAGATCATGAAAGGGCAGGAGGAGAGCTACACCTACGGGGATGCCGGTACGCTGACGGTTACGAAGGCCGGGCTGCTGGTCGGGCCGGACGGGAAACCGCTACAGGATGCCGGCAGCACACCGATTGTTGATCCGAGCGGTAATCCGGTATCGGTTTATGCCGGTCAGCAGGTTATTGTGAAGTCGCTCTCGTCGAACTGCCAGTGCTTTGCCGGTTTCGGGCCTAAAAACGAGCGGAATGAATACCGTACGACCATGGGCGCATATCTGGACGCCGAACTGGAAATGACGAAAAAGCTGCTGGTTACCGGCGCGGTCCGGCTGGAAAACTATTCGGATTTCGGCGCGGTATCCATCGGGAAACTGGCTGCCCGCTACTCGCTGGCCAGCAACCTGACACTGCGCGGGTCGATTGCGTCGGGCTTCCGGGCGCCGTCGCTTCAGGAAATGAACTATACGCATACGGCAACGGCGTTTGTGCCGGATGCGAACGGGGTACCACAGCCGCTGGACGTAACGACCTATCCGACCAACAGTACCGCCGCCCGGGTACTGGGTATTAAGAATTTACAGCAGGAAAACTCGCGTACGTACGGGCTGGGTATGACCTATCAGCCAATGCACGGCTTTGAGGTGACGGTAGATGCGTACCAGATTGATGTGCGGAACCGGATTTTCCGGACCAGCTACTTCAACGCCTCGGAAGTCGGCAATAACTACAACGAAGTAATCGGCGGTGGCGAGGCTCAGTTCTTTGTCAACGGCGCCAATGTACGTTCGCGGGGACTTGAAGTGGTGGGCAACTATACCCACGCCATGTCCGGCAAGCGTAGTCTGACGTTCAGCCTGGCCGCGATCTTCAGCAAAAACACCATCCTGACGCGCAAAACGCTGAACCTGAACGTGGCAAACCTGACGCCGGACCAAGTGGTTGAAAAATACCTGAGCCGCGATGTGATCGGTCAGTTCGAGACCGGAACACCGCGTCAGAAGCTGATCGGGTCGGTTATGTACCGCTTCAGCAAGTTTGATGTCATGCTGCGGGGCACCTACTTCGGGTCGGTAACCGAGCGCTCGGTATCGGCGGATGAAAAAGGAAGTTATTACGATCAGACATTTAAAGCGCAGACCGTATTTGACCTGAGCGTTGGCTATAACGTGTCGCGTTCGCTGAAACTGTCCGTGGGCGGCAGCAACATTTTCGATAAATATCCTGAGCTGCTGCGTTCGGAAAACCGTGGCTTCTACCTCTACTCGAACAACCAGCAGGGGTCGAACGGTGCTTACTACTATGGCCGTCTTTCATTCAATCTTTAATCTTACGTTCCGGAGCAACATGAATTATTCATACATCATAAAGAAGCGTCTTTTTTTGCCGGGTCTGGTGCTGATGCTGGCCGCGTTTTTCCTGACGGCTTGTGAGCAAACGAATTATGACCCCAATATGAGCGTGGCGCCGGGGGGCGGTACCGTATCAACCTACAAGGCGTATACATTGGCGTCGGCCGACAGCAAAAATATCTATGGCCGTGTGGTGTTCTACAAATACAGCACAGCCGTGACTTTGGTACAGATTGGGTTGTACAACACGGCAAGTTCAGCTACCTACACCGCTTCTGTTTTTCAGGGGACGCTGGCGGGTAACCTGGCTACCGTTCTGAAACCGCTGGATACGGTGAGCGGGGCAACGGGCGCTTTTGCCACCAATAAGTACTTCACTATCAGCGAAGCCGGTTTTTACGACAAACTGACTACCTATAACGCCAATGTAAAGGTGCTGGCGGGGACCTGTCTCTTATACACATCTCCGAGCCCACGAGACAAGAGGCAATCTC
>NZ_CAMFHL010000073.1 GCF_945952095.1 uncultured Arsenicibacter sp.
AACCAAACGATTCCGAATACCAACGGTTTCGAGGTTTTCCTGCGGAATATTGGTAAAACAAGAAATAAAGGAGTTGAACTTGACCTTAAAACCCGGAACATTGAGGGGAAAAACTGGTCCTGGAATACCAATTTTGCCTTTTCGCTCAATAGAAACAAGATCATTCAATTAACGGGCCGCGATATCAATAACGATGGGATCGAAGACGATGACATTGCCAGCGGCTGGTTCATAGGGCAACCCCTTGGTGCCAATTATGACTATGTATTTGACGGTATTTTTCAGCAGGGCGATGATTTAACCCTGATACCCGGATCCAAAGCAGGGGATATCAAGTTTAAAGATATAAGCGGACCAAATGGCGTGCCTGATGGTAAAATTACTCCGCTGGACCGGGCTGTGCTGCACAGCAATCAGCCCAATTTCAATCTTGGCATCACCAGTATCCTGCAATACAAAAATTTTAGCCTGTCCTCAACCCTGAATATCAGAGAAGGTGGCTACAGTCCTAATCCGTTGATTAACCCCGGGTCTAACTTTTTTGATCAGGCCAATTTCCTCAATACCCCGTACTGGACACCCGCAAACCCCATTAATACCCATCCCAGAATAAACTACCGGAATCCTCTGGCGTATGGCTTTTATGAGAGCCGGAGTTTCGCCCGGTTGCAGGATGTTTCGCTGTCGTATACGTTTTCAGACGAGTTGATAAAGAAGTTAAAATTGTCCACACTCCAGGTATATGTGAGTGGCAAAAACCTGTATACGCGGACTAAGTGGAATGGCTGGGACCCTGAGTTTGGGGGCGGGGGGCGTGACCCCGGAACGAATGGCCCGTTGTTAAAGACATTTATCGGGGGTATTAATGTGACCTTTTAACCGTCAAGAAAATGAAAGCATCAGTCAAAATATTGATTACTTGTGTCCTTGTTAGTATTTCAACGGCCTGTAAAGATAGCTTCCTGAAGGAGGTGCCGCTCGATCGGTTCAGTCCGGAGAACCTACTGACCAACACTGCGGGGTTTGATGCTGCTGTAGTTGGCTTATACGAAGGCGCACGGCAGGAGCATATCATCGCATCGAATAATTTCGAGTATATGACGGTAGGAACTGATCAAACCCAGTGGGGTCGGAATGACTCGCGGGGCAATAAAGATTATAGCCTGCTTAATTCAAACCTGGATGCGACCATTGTTTATTGGGATTGGGCGTACAAAATAATGCTGTTACGGGCCAATACCATTCTGGATGGACTTACCAAACCAGGCCTGACCATTAAAACGGACGACTTAAATACTATTAAAGGGCAGGCTTTATTTTTCCGGGCGTACACCTATAATTTTCTGGCCAATATCTATGGCGGAGTCCCCATCGTAAAAGATAAAATTACGGAACCAAAATTTGATTTTGTACGAAATCCGAGGCTCGAAGTATTAAACTTTGCCGCCAAAGATTTAGAGGAAGCTGTCAATTTGTTGCCACTGCAGGTAAAGGATGGACGCATTCCCCGCGCGGCTGCCTTTCACCTGTTGAGCGAAGTGTATATCTCCATCGGTATGGAGTCAAAAGACAATTCATTCTATGATAAAGCAATCAATGCGGCCGGTAAAGTAATCAATAAGGAAGCAGGGGATTACGAGCTAATGACTGCCCGCTTTGCGCCTGCCGCTTCTAAACCTGGCGATGTTTTTTCCGACATCTTTGCTACGGGTCAGATCAATAGGTCTTCCGGAAATAAAGAAGTCATGTGGGCCTGGCAATTCGAAAGTACCATTGCCGGCGGAAGTTTTTCGACCTCATCGGCGAATAACAGTATCCGGTACTGGGGACCTGAATACGATCGGTTACAGACACCGAATAAGGTATTAAATAGTGTGGTTGATAGCATTGGCCGGGGAATCGGTGTCAATTCGCCAACCAATTACGCCAAGTATGATGTCTGGGCCTTAGATCCCAAGGATATGCGCAATTCTGTGTATAATATCCGGCGGACTTATTATTACAATAACCCCGCCGATAAGGAGTATTTCGGGAAACCGGTTCAATTAAGAAAAGGAACGAACGGTAATTTGTTTTTGGTAAAAAACGATGGCTCGCTAAGTACTATTTCTGTCGATACCTTAAGACAGTATTATCCTTATTTCAGAAAAATTGAAGGTCCGGCCATCAATGGTGATGTGCTATCGGGAAATACGTCCAAAGATTTCAGCCGGATGCGGGTAGCCGAAACGTATTTGCTGCGGGCAGAAGCCTATTTCAGAAAAGGCGATTTGGCAAAAGCGGCCACTGATATAAACGTCGTTCGATCAAGAGCGAAAGCCTCTCAAATAAAAGCTTCCGACGTGACTGAAGACTTTATTCTGGATGAACGAACCCGCGAATTAATCGTAGAAGAGCCGAGGTTGCGTACACTCATTCGCATGGGTCGTCTGGTGGATCGTGTCAGAAAATACAATTCGATACCTTCCGTGCCCAATGGCCCGGCTTCCGGAAAAACGATTCAGGACTTTAACCGCTTCTGGCCGATACCCCAAAAAGTAATTGATGCGAACACCGGAGCAAAATTCGAGCAAAATCCGGGCTACTAGCTAATCCGCTTGTTTTCAATTTTACCCGCAGACTAACGCAACGTTAAAGCCGTAAATTATCGCAGATGGTTAAAAGCGCAAACCAGCGCTTTCAACCATCCGGGACTTTCTGTAGGTATACTATTCGTTAATTGATGATTGTTAATGGTGTTTTTGCACGTACAAACGGAATATGACATTCAATAGACGGGCTTTTTTAAAACAAACCTCCTTGTTGGCGGCGGCTTTGCACGTTGCCTTAAGAGAGGCATCCGGGGAGACACCTAAGTCGATTATTTTGCGCTCATCGTGGCAGACCGAAAACATCGGCGACATCGCGCATACGCCGGGCGTGCTGACGCTTTTAGAAAAATACTTACCCGAAGTAGACATACGCCTTTGGCCTTCTAATGTCAGCAACGGAGTTGACGAACTGTTGCGAAAGCGTTTTCCGAAGCTACGTATCATCCAGACTCCTGAAGAAATTCAGCAGGCATTTACGGAATGTGTCTTTTTGCTGCATGGCTCCGGCCCTTCGCTGGTCGCCAGGCAAGACGTAGAGCGCTGGCGTAAAACTACAGGCAAACCCTATGGCATTTATGGCATTACGTTTCCGGGCGTATATGGCTTTCCGGAGGATCGGCAAAAAGTGAGTGCTCTTGACATAGACATCCTGACCAAAGCGCAGTTTGCTTACTTCCGGGACTCCGTATCAATGGCTTTTGCCAAAAAACAGGGTGTCAGCTGCCCGATCATGGAATTTTGCCCCGATGGGGCCTTTGCCGTGGATGTCAGAAATGACCAGGCTGCCGATACTTTTTTGCGCGAACACGGTCTCGAAACAGGAAAGTTTTTGTGTGCGATTCCTCAAGTACGGTTTTCGCCCTGGTGGGAGCTGCCTTCAAAAAAACAAAGCATCAACGAAGCCAAGCACGCGCACAACGAAACAATGAAAGAGCAGGACAATGCCCCGATTCGGGAGGCAATCATCGCCGTGGTACGGCAAACGCCGCTTAAAGTCTTGCTCGTTCCCGAAAATGCTACTCAGATGCGAATCGGGAAGGAAATGCTCTACGACCCGCTCCCTGAGGATGTAAAAAAGAACGTAGTCTGGCGGGATACATATTGGCTTACCGACGAAGCCGTGAGTACGTACAGTCGTTCGGCAGGCTTATTTGGCCTGGAAATGCACTCGCCCATTATGTGCATTGCTCAGGGGATTCCAGCCATTGTTTGCCGGTTTGACGAACAAACCAGTAAGGGGTATATGTGGCGGGACATTGGCCTGGGCGATTGGCTTTTTGACATGGACACCCCGGACGACGTCGCCCGGATTGTGCCTGCCGTACTCGCAATGGCCCAAAATCCCGAAGCGGCTAAAAGGAAGGTAAAAAAAGCACGGGCCTTTGTAAAGCAGCGTCAGGAACAAACCATGAATGTATTGCGACGTACTGTCTTCACGTCCTGAACCCTGAAAACGTTATGAATACAACCCGTCGAGATTTTCTGAAACTTTCTACCCTTGCGGCTACGATTCAGATACCCCGGCTGGAGAAATCCGGTCGCGTATCCGGAGTTTCGTCCGCCAAAACACCCACGATATTGCTGCGCTCGTCGTGGAACGATAACAACATTGGTGACATTGGTCATACCCCCGGAACTTTACGTTTACTGGAAAGGCATATTCCTGACGCACAAATTATTTTGTGGCATGCTCAACCCCGTCCCGTCACCGAGGCATTGATTGCCAGAAATTTCCCGAAAGTAAAAATCGTTCACGGGGCTTTTTTCAACCAGGACGAAGGCTTACAGGGAGAACTGAAAACGGCTTTCGGACAAGCCGACATTTATATTCATAATTCAGGCATGTCGATGAACTACGGCTTATTCAATTATGAATGGACAGGGACGATGGCCAATCTTGCCCCTTTTTATTATTGCATCGAAAACAATATTCCTTTCGGGCTCTACGGCCAGTCTTTTGATAAGTTTGCGCCCCCTTCGCTATCGCTTTACCGTGATGTATTGAGTCGGGCGTCTTTTATCTATTGTCGTGATACCGAATCGGTTAAGTTTCTGAAAGAAAATAAGTTCAAAACGCCAATCATCGAATTCGGGCCCGACGGGTGTTTTGGGATTGATGTACGGGACGAGGCCAGGGGGCTCGCGTATCTTCGTCAGGCAGGCCTCGAAGAAGGCAGGTTTCTGGTGGTGGTGATTCGTACCAATACCCCGCATCTCAACGCTGCCGGAAAAGGTGATATGATGAATCCTGCTCCTACACCCGAACAGCAGGAACAGGATGCGCTGCGATTGGGCAAAGTCAGGGAGTTAATCAACAGCTGGGTTACCACTACGGGCATGAACGTCCTGATTGCTCCCGAAGCGTTGAAAGAAACCAAATACGCCAGGACGATGCTTTACGACAAGCTGGACGAACGTATAAAGGCCAAAGTCGTATGCCGGGAAACCTTCTGGAGTGCCGACGAAGCCATGTCGGTTTATGCCAGGGCGCACACAATGTTCGGCATGGAGCCCCATTCGCTGATCATGGGCCTGGCATTGGGCGTGCCGGTAGTTCATGCCCGTTCACTCAAACATGGCCGGAAGGGGTGGATGTTTCGGGATATTGGCGTACCGGAGTGGCTTTTTGAGATTGATCAAGACTCCTCATCCGATATCACGGGAGCCGTTTTATCAATTTATAAAGATTACAAAACGGCCAAAGTAAAAGCGCAAAAAGCGATGGATGTAGTCAAAAGTCGCCAAAAAGAAACAATGGCAATAGTGCAAAAACTGGCGATGGTATAAATACATACGCTGTGCCGCTAAATAGTTTCATCCCTAAAAAAGAGAATCTCATGACCCTTAATCGCCGTCAATTCATACAACAAAGCAGCCTGGTTTCAGCCGCTGCGCTGCTCCCCTTTCTGGTACAAGCCACTAAAAAAGAGAATCCCGTGCTACTCATTACTTCGGGTTGGCAGGATGTAAACATTGGCGATATTGCCCACACACCCGGCCTCCTGGCCCTGCTGAAAAGCCGATTGCCCCAAGCCCGGATTATTCTTTAGAAAAAAAGCCGGAGTGAGAAAGTGGAGGCTATGCTCAACCACTATTATCCCGAGGTTCGCATTATTCACGGAGCCGTCAGTAAGGAGTTTGTCGTGCAGTCAGAAGACGTAAAACAGGCTTTCGCCGAGGCCGACCTGTTTATTCACGGCTCGGGGCCATCGGTAGTTGCTGCCGATTTCCTTCAAGCCTGGCAGCGCTCGACGCAAAAGCCCTTTGGCATTTTCGGTACGACAATCCAGGACATCAACACCAATCTGAAAGCGCTGCTCAGCAAGGCATCATTTATTTTTACCCGTGAAACGGCCTCCATTCAGAAGCTAAACGAAGCGGGTTTGTCAGGATCGCACATCGCCTTTGCCCCCGACGCCACCTTTGCCATGACTATCCGCGACGACGCTAAAGCACAGGGCTTTATGAATGCCAATGGGCTCAAGCCCCGCTCGTTTATCTGCGCAATTCCCCGGTTACGGAAAACACCGTACTACAAGATCAGGGCTAATTCGGGTTGGAGTGAGCAGCAAATTCAGGAGGTTAACGCCCTCAATGACCGCTGGAAAGAGATCGACCACGCTAAGCTCAGGGAAGCCATGATTGCCTGGGTGCGGAAAACGGGCAATCCGGTGGTTGTGTGCCCCGAAATGACCTATCAGGTGGACATCATGGACGAGTTGCTGATCGACCCTCTGCCCGCCGACGTTAAGGCCAGGGTTATTAAACATGATTACTGGCTACCGGACGAAGCGGCATCGCTGTATTCTCAGGCGCACTGCGTACTGAGCTTTGAGTGTCACTCGCCAATCATCGCCCTGACCAACGGCACCCCGGCTTTCTATCTGCGTCAGCCGGAGGATACCATTAAGGGGCAGATGTACTATGACCTGCAACTAACCGATTGGACCTTTGAGATTAATGACGTGACAGGTGAACAGATCGCCGGGCGGCTAATGAGCGTTCATACGGATTATGCCAAAGCCCGGAAACGGGTGAAGGCATCGATGGATTTAGTTAAACAACGCTATAACGCCGTGTTTGTACCACTGAAAAAACTGACCTGATTAAGATAAGTCGTATGAATCCGGCTTAATGGAATAAAAAAAGGACATAGCATCAAGAGAGTGTACTATTGCTCCGTGCCTACCGGCGGTGCGAAAACAACTGTATTCCCTTGCGCTATGTCCGAAAAAGTAATTGGAATTTACTTTCGCTTCGACGCTCCGATCTCCTGACGATTATTTTCCGGAAACCAGGCATTGTGGTTTTTGCAAATCATAAGCTATACCAACAGGATCTGTCAGTGTAGTGCTGACCACAAACATCACCGATGGTTTACCGCTGATAAGCCAGAGAAAAATCGGAGCGCCGAATTGATGGGTTACTGACATCACGGCACAGTCAGCCCTGCTCTATTGCCACAGCAGAAGGTTGGCCTTACCTGGCTGGTACGCCGGTGCGGGCAATTTCGGATTTAGCGGATCGGAACGTAAGCTGCCCGTTATATCCATCTAAACTTAGGGGAGTATATTTATTAGTTTAGGCTGTAACCTTTTATCAAAATGGGAGTTGCCACTCGAAATCGCTACCCCCTTTGGACGGGTAACTGACTACTGTTAGTCAGCAAAGGCGATTTATTGACGTGTAAACCAGTTACTAATCAATAAGAGCCAAATCAACTCCTATGAGTCAATTTTTTGTCAAGCTTCTTGTTATCAGCCTCCTCCTGGGGTCATATCAGCTAAGCGCGCAAATAGTGTATAATGTCCGGGAGCACTATACTAAAAGCGAGACCTACATTACAATGCGCGATGGTGTCAGGCTATTCACCGCTATTTATACCCCTAAACAAGCAACGTCCGACCACCCCTATCCAATCCTAATGCAACGTACCTGCTATGGCATTGCTCCCTATGGCACAGAAAGCTATCCTAGCCAGGTAGGCCCATCGGTGACGATGATGAAAGAGGGGTATATCATGGTTTATCAGGACGTGCGGGGCCGCTACAAAAGTGAAGGGCAGTTTACGAACATGACACCCGTAACGGTTCATAAAAGTAATACAGACGTGGACGAAAGCACCGATACCTTTGACACCATTGACTGGTTGGTCAGGCACGTCCCGAACAATAATGGCAATGTGGGTCAGTGGGGGATGTCTTACCCGGGGTTTTACGCAGCAGCCGGTCTGCTGAGTAACCATCCCGCCCTGAAAGCATCCAGCCCGCAGGCACCCGTTTCAGACTTCTTTTTTGATGACTTTCATCATAACGGGGCCTTTTTGGAGAGTTATTTTTTATTATTTCCCTGGTTTGGCGTTCCAAAGAAAGACACAACAACATTTGCCTGGTACGATAGCCCGCCGGTTAATACGGCTAAAGTGACCCGGGATGGCTACCAAATCTACCTGGATCAAGGCCCGCTGAGCTTTGCTGACACCCATTATAAAGATAACGTCTTTTGGCAGGAAACGGTGAATCATCCCAATTATGACGACTACTGGCGAAAACGAGCTTTACTCCGGCACTTTCAGCCCAATCTAAAAACAGCCGTTATGACCGTTGGGGGCTGGTTTGATGCCGAAGACCTGTCAGGACCACTGAATCTGTATAAGACCATTGAGAAAAAGAGCCCCGGCACCTACAATACGATTGTCATGGGGCCGTTTGGTCACGGTGGATGGGCTTATGAGACCGGCCATACCCTGCACAGTAATCTCTATTTCGGCGATAGCCTGGCGAGCTTCTATATGAATGAGATTGAAGCCGGATTCTTTCGTCATTTTTTGAAGGGCATCGGCAACAACACGGGCTTACCGGAAGCGTATATGTTTGATACGGGTCTGAAAAAATGGAATCAGTTTGATAAATGGCCCGCTGCTGGTACTCGTAAGCAAAAGCTTTACCTGAATGCAGCGGGCACATTAGATCAGCAACCACCTAAAAAGATAGAGTCAGTATCTTATCCCAGCGATCCTATGAAGCCCGTTCCTCACACCGAAGATTTGACATCGACGATGAACTTTACGCCTTACAATTACATGAGCGAAGACCAGCGCTTTGCAGGCCGTCGGCCTGACGTTCTGACGTTTCAAACCGGTGCTTTGTCAGAGGATGTGACCCTGGGGGGGGAAATTAAAGCGTATTTAAACATCGCCAGTACAGGTACAGATGCTGATTTCTTTGTCAAACTGATTGATGTATATCCCCTGGACGAACCTAATCATGCCTACATGCCCAATAAAAACGTCACCCTGAGTAATTACTGGCAGATGGTTCGTTCGGAGATGATGCCCGCCCGGTTTCGTAACAGCTTTGAAAAGCCGCAGCCCCTCCGCGCTAGTCAGAAAACGGCCGTCCATTTTCAGTTGCAGGATGTGCTGCATACCTTTAAAAAAGGGCATCGGATCATGATCCAGGTCCAAAGTACGGCTTTTCCCTTATTCGCACGGAACCCCCAGACATTCGTGCGCAATCCCTATAAAGCGAAGTCCTCCGATTATGTGAAGGCCACACAAACTGTTTTCAACGACAGTTTTGTTGAAGTGGATTTGCTGGAAGGGGCCATTACTGAAAAAGCCTGGCAATCTATCTGGAATTTTGAGGACTACCGACCGGGAGTGACTGGCATTACACCATTCGAAAACGGGGCTCAAACTGTTAGCACGAGCACATCGGTGGTCACCCTACACTTCTCCCAAAAGATGGATACCCGATATTATAGTTTTGGGAAAGGCCCTCTGGGTGTAGAAAGCATGGCGAGGGTGAAAAGGTTACTAGGCTTTTCGGAAGATGCAAAATCGTTCTCTTTTGAACTTGAGCTGAAACCGAATCAGCGACACCAGTTACTGATCGGTTCAAGTTTTCGAAATGAGGCTGGGGATCGCCTGAAGCCTTACCTGATTGATTTTAATACTAAAGAATAGGGGTCATCAGGCACTACAGCAGTTCTGACCAGCGCTGTTGTGAATGATACTTTCGGGGGGTATCTATTCCTGAAATGACTTAAAAATTCAGGTCATACAGGGGCGAAAAAAGGTAAAATTTCTGTTGAGTATTACCTCACCAAACTCTCTTATTACAATACACTAATAAGGTGCCCATAGGGGCGTTTTTCATGGTTTTGTACAACTATAAATGAGCGTTTGTATGTAAACAGAGTGACGGATCAGGAATGGTCGTTCTGATTTTGTAACCTGCTATTTCGTATGCTCACAAAACCCTCCCGATCAGAGATAAATCCCGCCTCAATGTCTAATGATGAAACCGGATCTTCTGAAAGACAGCGTCTCACATCTGCCCACGTACGTTTTACCAAAAGCCGGTGAACCTGATCAGGGACACCGGCTTTTATGTTTCAATTCCTTTACGGGCAAATCCGGTTAACCGTCACCGTCCGGGTTAACGGTTCGCTGGTGCCGCAGCTGTTGGTGTAGGTCGCCGTCAGCGTGTAGGTGCCCGCCTGCTTCACATTCAGCCCGATTGCCTCATGCGTGGTACCCTCGCAGTAAACCGTGCTGAAGACATAGTCCTTTGGACCGGTCATGGTAAATGAGCTGGCTATGCCACGACCTACTAACCGTACGGGACAAGCGGATTCATCGGCCGTGAAGCTCAGGATCTGCCCCGCCGAAGTTGGAAGTGCCCCCCGCAGCCTGATTGCCCCGAAACGAGCAGTTGGTCAGCACAGGGTTGCTGATATTATTGTGCATGGCCCCGCCGTAGGTTCTACTGCCACCATTACCCGTAGCCTGATTGCCCTGAAACGAGCAGTTGGTCAAGGTCGGGCTGCTGCTGGCATTGTAGATGGCCCCGCCGGAGTTTGTACTGCCGCCACCACCCGAAGCCTGATTATCCTGAAACGAGCAGTTGGGCAAGGTCGGGTTGCTATTCGCATTGTAAATGGCCCCGCCGGAGTTATTACCGACCCCCGTAGCCAGATTGCTCTGAAACAAGCAGTTAGTCAGCACAGGGTTACTACTGTTACCGTTGTACATGGCACCGCCTTGGTTGGTAAGGCCCCCAGTAGCCTGATTGCCCTGAAAGGAGCAGTTGGTCAGGGTCGGGCTGCTGCCATTGTTGTACATACCTCCCCCAAGATCGACACTGCCCCCTCCTGTAATCACAAAGCCATCCAGCACGGCCGATCTCGTCAGACTCAAACTGGCGGGGTTGTTGATTACCCGGCTGCCATTGCCTGCCAGCGTGGTATTGGATGGATTACCTAATACCGGGTTGACGGACGGGCGCTCACTAAGGCTGGTTTCGGTGCCCCTAAAGCCGCCGTAGATCGCCACGCCCGGTAGCATCGAGAAACTACTCCCGCTGGCAGGTCTGTAGGTACCCTGAGCCACCCAGACCTGATCGCCGGGCTGGCTGGCATTAATGGCGCCTTGTAAATCGGTGGTGCTCGTCGCCCAGCTGGTAGCGGAGGCGGCCGGCGTGATGCCCGTCGTGGAAACGTAGCGGGTGGTCTGGCTAAAAGCCCAGTGCGTGAGCAGCAGACAACAAAACAGGCCGATGGCCCGGATTCGTATTAATGTATTCATGCAGCGTATTAGTATTCAGTAGAAATCATTGATTGAATCTGACAAAAGAAAACTCGGTTAGTAAGCGCATACCCGGCTGATGCGCTGGTGTTCGAAGGTATAAAGTGCTCAGCAGGGTCAGCAACACACGGAAAAGCATGGCAGAAAAGGGGCTGTTTGTGGCTGCAAGTTCCCCTTCATACTCCACTTAGTTGTTAGTCATTCGTCCAAAAATGTTTGGCTCCGTGTCAGAATGAAAAAAAAACTTCGTGTATTGTTGCATTTGTCGGCGAATGCACGATACATGTATACTTACAGGCGAATTTCTGTTGCTTTGAAAACGGGCTGTTTTGTCAGGCGGAAAAGCCTGGTGACAGGCGATGTGAGTCCGGTAAAAGATCACCGCAAGCAGTTTTTTTTTACCGGAAATTCGGGGTAAAAAAAGCATGCTCATCAAGCTGCTGATCACCGCAGCAGCCTGACAGGATTTATCCGATTGACTTTGCCGTTACACCGGTTGAGGCATATAGCCCGCGGGATTGTGTACCTGCGCCCGGACTACCAGACACGAGCGAGTGATGGCCGGATACCTGTTTCCGCAGGTAGGTGCTACCACGGCCATGATCACACTCACGGCAGGTAGCAGTACCACTAAACCTGCATAGGTATTAACCATAGCATTTGTCACCGAACGTAGTCACGTACACAGACTTGCCTGGTTTATCCAATTACCGATTCCACCTCTTGCCTGGCGGCTGAAGGCAATCCGGCAGGGGCCACGTTAGTGCGTCCCTGGTTAGGTAGAACAAAACGTTTGGCGCTGTGTCGTTGGTGCCGTCATCAGTCAGCTAATTATGGTCAATTTCGCCTGACTTATTGATTAACAGGTGCAGTTTCAGTCCGTATAACCAGGCCATTGAGGTCTTGCCCCGACCAGAAATTCCTTTAGATACCCGATACGCACGGTGCGTATCGCATAAGGCGAGTCACGTCGGGTCAATGTAGAAAATACCCGTTCGTAGACTGCGTCGGCACTGATAAGCCCGATTCAAAATCAGGGGTAACAACACACGGGTATCGGAATAAGT
The DNA here is from genome assembly GCF_945952095.1 of uncultured Arsenicibacter sp. Taxonomy (GTDB): domain Bacteria; phylum Bacteroidota; class Bacteroidia; order Cytophagales; family Spirosomataceae; genus Arsenicibacter. The sequence goes on from NZ_CAMFHL010000073.1 coordinate 12,249, forward strand.
AAATCATAAAGCCGGTGTGTCTGCAGTACGTCAGGCATACCGGCAGAGTATAGTTTTAATAAATCTTAATCCTGAATGTTACGCCGTAAAGCCTGAACAGAGTTATATTTGTCTGGCCTGTCATGTATGATGGCCCGTAAATTACATGTACTCTCAACGTTTTCTGAAATACCTGCACCTGGAGTGCTGGATGGTATGTTTATCCGTAAGCATTTCCTTCGGACAGGCTGATCACTTTTCACCGGACAGGAACCCCGCTACCCTTGCCGCTTCTAAAACCGACTCTTTTCGTGCCTGCTGTGCTATTAAGCTGGGAGACGGGTTTCTCAATTACAACAGTGATTCCGCCATTTATTATTACCGGCAGGCGGCGCGGTTGGCAGACGCGTCTAAAAGCCGGATTTTAAGGCGATTGGCCTATCTGAAACTGGGGAATGAATACCTTTTTTATACAGATTATGTAACGACGATTAACCTGCTCGACAAAGCCGAAGCCCTTGGCCGGCCGTTCCCGGTCGACAGTACACAGTTAGAAATTCTGATTGTGAAAGCAAGGGCTTTCCGCAGTAGCGGACGGTATGATACAGGCCTTCGTCTTTGTCTGGATTTGTTGAATAACTATGAGCACCGGCAAAATCAATGGCCCCGGCAACTGGCCTTGCTGCATGCTGAGTTAGGCGTTATTCATCTGCATTTGCATCATTTTGCTGATTCAGAACGCTATTTTCAGAAGCAGCTCACATTGAGTAAAAAAAGCGGTGATAAGCGCCTGGTTCTTATCGCCTTTGGTAATCTGGGTACGCTTTACGGGGCGAGTAACCGGTTTCAGGAAGCGGAACGTTGCTTTAGGCGCTCCTATGAGATCGCTGGACAGTTTTCCAGGCCTATCTTACTGGGTTATGTCTATATAAATCTCGGTGAACTGGCCATGCATCGTAAAGAATACAAGGCAGCCATTTCGTATTTACGACACAGTTTGCACTATGAGGATAGTTATAACATTGATAAAGGATATACGTATTCATTACTGGCTACGTGCTACAAAGAAAGCCGGCAGCACACCGAAGCACTACTTCATATCAACCAGGCCATCCGGATTTTTCATTCGATAGCGTCACTTCAGGATGAGCAGAAAGCAATGAGTCTGAAGGGCTCCTTATTAGCACAATCAGGCCGGTTTAAAGATGCGTACCAAATCAGTGATCAGGCTCAGGTACTGAAAGACAGCCTGTTTGGTCTGGAAAAAGAAAAAGCCATTGCCGGTATCCAGGCTAATTTTGACCTGGAACGCAAACAGCAGCAGATCGCCGCATTAAAAAAGAACCTGACGATTCAGCAGCAAGCCCGTCAAACGGCACAGCTACAGCTCAGGCTTGTAAATCAACAGCGGGTATTCTTTTTATCCGCATTGCTGTGCATGTCGTGTGTGTTTATTTTTGCCTTTTTAGCCTATCGAAAGCAGAAAAAAATCGGCCGGATTCTGGTTCAGCAGAAAGAGGAAATCAGTAAACAGACTATAGAACTAACTGAGCTGAATAAAACAAAAGACAAGCTGTTTTCGCTTATCAGCCACGATCTGCGCAGCCCGGTTACTCGGTTGAAGAAACAATTAAACCTGCTCTCCGCAGGTAGCCTGCCCGATGAGGCGAAGGGACCAATCGGCAGGCTGGAGGCACAGACGGATCAGTTGCTTAACCTGCTTACAAACTTATTAGACTGGTCATATATCCAGTTGAAAGGCTGGCGCGTAAATCCGGAATGTGTGGATCTGGCTGATATTGTTGATAACGTAATCAGCCAGAAGCGCGACCCCATCAGCCAGAAGGGACTCAGGATTTTAAATCAGGTGCCCCCATCTGCCTGGATTATGGCCGATAAAACCCAGCTTGAAGCGATTATCCGCAACCTGATCAGTAATGCCATAAAATTTACACCATCCGGTGGTTATATCAGGTTATCCGTCAAACAAACCGGTGAACACCTTAAGCTGACGATTCAGGATACCGGAATCGGAATACCGGCAGAACATCTTGAGCGGATTTTCAGTAATCCGGAGGTGCGGCCGGGGACAGCCAGTGAACAGGGTACCGGACTTGGCCTGCGCGTTTGCCGGGAAATGCTGGGAGCCGATGCGGAGGCGCTGCAGATCATCAGCAAACCGGAAAAAGGCACACAGGTTAGTATACGTCTTACCGTTGCGGTAAAAAGCGCTCAATCTGACCTAACATGCTGATTCCGTTGGTTGGTACAACTCAATTGTATGATGATCTTCCCACCTGCGTAATACTGTAGTCATCTGCTGGAGATCATGATATAGCCAGTTATCGATATTTTTTCCTCGTTTCAGCAACATCAACCGCGTAATCCGGCATTCTTTGAGCAGCGGAACTCTGACTGAAACAGGCAGCATCATGAGCCTGAATGCCAGCGTGGAAAGTCCGGCCATGAATTCGGTTGAAAGGCCCAATAGATCAGCCAGTTTACTGATTTCGTTTGGTTTCCAGTGACCAGGATCCTTCCGTCGCCGGGAGAGGCTGTTCAGGGATAGGTTAAGGGAGTCAGCCAGAACGTTGTATGACAGGTTGCTTTCCGATAATGCCTGTAAGACAATACTTCGGCCGGTGAGATACAAATTAACTGCGTGAATAAATTCATTTATCGTTGAGTTCATGCCAGGGGTCCTGCGTTTCCGGTACAGTACTAAGTTTCATTCCGAGCCAACTTTAAACATGTGGATGTCAATAACAAACCGCTGCGTATAGTACTTACCGGTATGTATGAGTTCCACTTTTTATCAAGTAGGGTCCGGAATTTGTTCATGACAAAACAACCACGAAAACTGATAGCATATTACCTGTGTTTTCCGGAAAACACCTGATTTATGGCAAAACCACAACTATAGTTGGTGAAATGGACCATTCAGCGGGTAAAGCAGGATAACATTACCCCTCAGGCTAAGCAAGTTTGATTTTATAGTGTACTGTATTTGTCGAAATAGTTATCTTATGTGTATTGAAATTCGAAAATAGATTCATAAAGTATTCAACCTTAATCGCATGCATACATGCCGGCAAGGTATAGATTGAATTAATATGTACTTTTAAAGTTGATTACAGATGTTAATACAACTTATATGACAATCCGCCACTATTTAATTATTGACGATAATACAGCCGATGCCGAAATACTGGTCAGTCAGCTTGGTACGTTGACATTTTTACAGCTCATTGCAGTTGCCCCGACACTGGAAGAGGCAATTGATGTATTGGAGTCAAAATCAGTGGATTTGATTTTTCTGGACGTACGGCTTGCCAGCCAGTCAGGGTTAACCCTGTTAAAGGCGGTCCCTAGTCTGCCACCCGTTATAATCATCAGTGCTTATCCTGAATACGCTGTAGCTAGTTATGAAATTGGCAAAGCAGCCGATTTTGTGTTAAAACCAGTTAGTGACGAGCGATTACAGATTGCGGTAACCCGTGCACTAAAAAACACAGCTGAAGGCCGGTCATTGACGGAAACAGATTCTATTTTTTTCAAGGCAGGCCGTAAAATGATCCGGCTTCGGTATTCTGAAGTTGATTATATTCAGGCATATGATGCTTATTGTAAGGTGTTCAACGGTGAACAGATGATATTAATCAGCGAGCCGTTTTTTGTAGTCAACCGAGCCCTGCCGGGAAACCTGTTTGTACGAGTACATAAGTCTTACCTGATCAATGTCACTAAAATTACCGGCTATGACCGGCAGCACCTGTGGATTGGCAAATGTAAAATACCGATTGGCGGTTCGTATAAAGCCGGTTTGCAGAAACTGTTCACCGTACTCGGAAATTTAGACGATGATGAACCGGCTACTTAATAAATTTATTGTTGACAAATTCCTTATTAAACAAGGCAACAAACGCCGCCGGATCATCCATTCCAATCCGGATACGCTGGTGATTACCCTTAAGGGTTAATTCCAGAGCGTTTTCACCGCCAACGGAAAAAAGCGTATAATTCCCGGAAGACTTAATTCCCCAGCCCTCATCCTGTCCGATACCCACAACCCGGACAGCATGAATGTCTGACAGACGAATGGTTCTGGAAATAAGGCCAATGCCCAGTTTAAGGCATAAATTGCCCCTGTCAGCTGCGATTTCTAACCGATAGAACAGTGCCAGTGTCAGTACATGCAGACTTAACAGCACACAAAGCGGTATGGATATGGCAAAGCCGATTGCCGGCCAAAAACACAGTATGCCGGCTATTAAAAGCAGACTTACTACAGCGTTTATCCGGATGAGTGTTACGGCGTACTGCCTGCTATACCAGACCATGATTATTGCTGAATTTAGGTTGTGCTATATGGACACATGAAAACGAGTACTAAAATAAGTCCGGCGTATTGGCTCCGGCAAGAGGCTTAATTACGCAGCTATAGTAAATTGGTGTAACCCCTGAACCGGCTGATGAAACAGCTGAAAAAACAGGTAAACCCGAAAGGCAGCTAACCCGTAGTTTTTTAATAAACTTACGGTAAGAGCGTCAATACGAACGACTAAGGCCTCCTCCATGGTAACAAAATCAGCTATCGGGGCCTTAGGGAATTGATTAATTCACTCCGACTAACATCTGTTTAAGTTATTCTCCCGTATATTCCTGACAAGTTTTCTACTATAATCCCCGTTCTATGCGGTCGTTATTACTCATTACGTTTCTTTTCTTATCAGCCGCAACGGCATTTGCCCAGAAACTTACCGGTCAGGTCGTTGACCAGGTAACTCATCAGCCCATTGTGGGGGCTACCGTACAGGTAAAGCGTAAACAGGCGGGCACGCTCACCAACGCTACGGGCACATTTACCGTCTCTGGCTTACAGCCGGCCGACGTGCTGACATTTTCTTACCTTGGTTACCAGTCACAGGAAATAACGTACGCGGGACAAACCAGCCTGACGGTTGAACTGCTGGCAGGGTTGTCGCTGAATGAAGTTGTCGTCACAGCGCTTGGTCTGGAACGCAACGCCCGGAGTCTGGGCTATACCGTCCAGAAAGTTTCCGGCCGGCAGGTCAGCGACGTGAAGGCGCCCAACTTTCTCGACAACTTATCGGGGAAGGTGGCAGGGGTGATGGTTACCGGCGGTTCAACAGGCGTGGGTTCATCGTCCCGCATTACAATCCGTGGTGAGTCCTCGTTTACCAATAACAACCCCCTGTTTGTGGTTGACGGTATTCTGATTAACAACGCCACGGTGGTCAACCGGGTCAACGACGATGCCAACGGTTTTCAGGAGATCGACTTCGGGAATGGCGCAATGGATATCAACCCCGACGACGTAGCAACGGTATCGGTACTGAAAGGTCCGGGTGCGGCGGCGCTCTATGGTACCCGTGCCGCCAACGGTGTTATCCTGATCACGACCAAAGACGGTTTAGTACAGAAAGGTAAAGGCATCGGAGTGAGTTTTAACAGCACCTTCTATACCGAGCGCCCGTTTCAGCTGCCCCGGTTTCAGAATAGTTACGGACAGGGCAACAGCGGAGCCTTTAAGTACGTCGATGGCCTGGGCGGTGGTATTAACGATAATATCTCCTATAGCTATGGCCCCCGACTGGATGCCGGTCTGCTGATTCCTCAGTACGACAGTCCCGTAAACCTGCCCGACGGTCGGGTTGTACGCGGGGCCGATACGCGGGTATACAGCGGGTTGCCCATTACCCCAACCCCGTTTGTTTCGCATCCGGACAACCTTAAGAATTTTTACGAAACCGGTCATACCGCAATTAATAACCTGGCCGTCTCCGGCAGCTATGACAAGGGTAGCTACCGGCTGTCTTTCACTGACCTGAACAGCCAGTCAACGATTCCGGGCGTTGATCTGAAGCGTAAAACGCTGGCCGCCCGCTTACTGTTTGAGCCTGTCAACCGGCTGAAATTCAGCTCGTCTGTTAATTACATCAACACCGGCAGCGACAACCGGCCAGCTACCAAATACGGCTCGGAAAATATTAACTATGCGATGAGTGCCTGGCTAGGCCGGCAAACGGATGTCAACCCGATGAAACAGTACTGGCAGCCGGGACTGGAGGGAATACAGCATTTTTCGTATAACTATACCTACTTCGACAACCCGTACTTCACGCTTTACGAAAACCGTAACTCATTTACCCGTGACCGGCTTATCGGAAATTTGGCCGTGACGGGTGAACTGGCAACTAATCTGACGCTGATGGTACGGAGTGGCATGGACTATTCAAGTGAGAACCGGCAGTTTCGGCGGGCGTTTAGCAGCAACCGTTTTAAAAATGGGGCCTATGCCGAAAACGCTGTTTTCTTCCGGGAAATCAATTCTGACTTTTTGCTGAATTATACCCGTAGCATTGGCGCACTCTCGTTTGATCTGTCGGCCGGAGGCAACCGGATGGATCAGCTGACGTCGTTTGATCAATACCAGGCCTTAACGCTGGCACAGCCGGGTGTGTTTAAACTTACCAACGCCGCCTCGCCGGTAGAGGCTTATCAGCAGAGCGCCCGTAAACGGATTAACAGCCTGTATGCGCTGGCCAAGCTGGGGTATAAGGATGTGCTGTTTCTGGATATAACGGGCCGTAACGACTGGTCAAGTGCGCTGGCAACACCGTCGTCAACCGCCAACACCTCGTTTTTCTACCCTTCGGTATCGGCCAGCTGGGTAGTGTCAAATCAGTTCCGGCTTCCTGCGGTGATGTCATTTGCCAAAGTACGGGCCAGTGTGGCCAGCGTTGGCAATGATACCAGCCCGTACCAGACTGTCGGCGTGTTTAACGCCCGTAATCCCGTTTTCTCGCAGCCCGCATTCAGTGATCAGAGCACCATTGCCAACACCAACCTGAAACCGGAATCGATCCGGTCGGTGGACCTGGGTGCAGATGTACGCTTCCTGAATGACCGGTTTGGTGTCGACCTGACGTACTACGACGCCAGTACCCGCAACCAGATCCTATCGTTGCCCATTGCCATCCCTACCGGCTACAGCGAACGGGTCATTAATGGGGGAGAGGTCCGGTCACGGGGCATTGAAGTGGTGTTATCAGCCATCCCCTTCCGGACAAACGGCATCCGCTGGAACATAGACCTGAATTTCAGCCGCAACCGGACAACTGTGGTGTCACTCCCTGAAGAAGCCGGTACGTTAACATTAGGGTATAACCGTATTTACGATAACGTTAATCAGACAGTCTGGTATCAGGTACGTGCGGGAGACCGGATGGGCGATATGTGGGGAACGGGCTATCAGCGTAATGCACAAGGCGAATTTATTGTCGGCAAAAACGGCCAATACATTGCTGACAACACCCTGAAGAAGCTCGGCAACTATAACCCTGATTTCATGGTGGGTCTTTCCAACCAGCTCAGTGTCCGGAACTGGAACCTGGGCTTTCTGCTCGACTGGCGGCAAGGTGGCATCCTCGTATCACGCACGCTGGCCCTGGCCGGTGTTGCGGGTCAACTCATCGAAACGGCCAATCGTCCGGATGCGGGTATCGTAGCGAAAGGGGTAGTGAATACAGGTACGGCCGATAACCCGAACTACCAGCCCAATACGCTTGCCATTCCGGCCGAAACGTATTACCGGATGTACTATGACCGCAACAATGAAGAAAATAATACATACAATGCATCATACGTGAAGTTGCGGGAAATGAGCATCGGCTACACCCTGCCGGAAACCTCAGGCTTTGCCCGTAAGCTGGGCATGCAGCGGCTGACCATTGCCCTGATAGGGCGAAACCTGCTGGCGCTGTCCCACATTCCACACTTCGACCCCGAACAGACGTCGTTCCAGCAAAATCAGCTTCAGACGGGTGTTGAGGACATGACGTATCCAACGTCGCGTAGTATTGGGGTGAAACTGAGCGTAAATTTTTAAGTCCATTGTTCGGGACGCAAACCAACTGATTATGAAAAGAAAACTTCATATAGTTCTGCTGCTGCTTACGCTAACCGGTGTACTGCCTGGTTGTACGGAGAACTTTCAGGAAATTAATACCAATCCAAACGCACCGGTCGATGTGCAGCCGTCGCTGCTATTCCGTAAAGTCTTATTCGATTTTGGTGAGCAAATGTCCTACGAAGCTTTTGTGGCGGGCAACCTGCTGGGGCAATATTTCACCGCCATCGACTTCAACCTGTTCGACCGGCACAGCCTCAGCGAACCGCAGTATGGAGGAAACCCGTGGCCATTCATCTATACAAACCTGCGTGACAATGAAATCCTGCTGCAGAAGGCCCGCGCAAATCCCGCTTTCGGCGTTTACGAAGGTCCTGCGCTGATTATGAAGGCTTATATGGCGGCTACCCTTACCGACCTGTACGGAGATGTACCGTACAGCGAGGCGCTACAGGGCAAGTCAGGTGTTATAACGCCCGCCTACGACACCCAGGAATCCATCTACACCGCTGCCGGGGGTATTCTGGACAACCTCGATAAAGGCATTGCCTCCATTAGCAAGTATACCGGTGCCTCTGCACTCGAGGGGGATATCCTTTATAATGGCAACCGCAGCAAGTGGGTGCTGTTCGCTAATTCACTGAAAATTAAAGCACTAATGCGTATTTCGGGCAAGGTGAATGTGAAAGATGCCTTGCAGAAAGTACTGACGGATGGCAACTTCATCAAAGCCGGTACCGACAATGCGGTGTTCCGGTTCTCCCTCACCCAACCCAATAATTTCCGTATGTCGACGGCCCGAATCGGGGATTATAACCTGTTTATCATGTCGCTGACCAGTCAGGAATTACTGGCCAGTCTGAACGATCCGCGGGTAGGGGTGTACTTCCGGTCGTCTGCCGCCAAACCTGGCACCTATAAAGGGTTGCTGAATGGACCCGACGCCTCAAAGCTGTCGATTTCAGTAGCCGACTATTCGCTGACGGGAACGATTTTCCGGGAGGAGTCAGACAAGTTATCTGCCAATTTTATGACGGCCCATGAAACCAGTTTCTGGCTGGCCGAAGCTGCTGAACGGGGTCTGGTATCGGCATCGGGAAAAGAGTGGTATGAGCGGGGGATTACGCAGGCATTTGACTATTGGCGCACCTCGCTGCCTGCCGGTTACCTGACCAGTAGCAAGGTGGCTTACGGGCAGAATGGCCAGAATCCGGTCGAACAGATTCTGACCCAGAAGTGGCTGGGCAACATCAACAATGCGTATGAAGGCTGGACCGAGTACCGGCGCACCGGTTTTCCGAAGCTGAAACCGATTTCGGCCAGCCTCAACAACGGGCTGATTCCTGTCCGGATGCCCTATCCCGGAACCGAGAGCGCGCTAAATGCCGTTCAGTACAAAAAAGCCGCTGACAAAACGGGAAACAACAGCATTAACTCACCCGTCTGGTGGGCAACCCGTTAAGTATTGCTTATGACCACAACCCTGTTGCAATGGGCGCTGGTGCTGGCTTCCAGCATCATCCTGTTTCTGGTACCGCCCCTGGCGCGAACGGCCCCCCCATTGTTCAAAGGGACCCGCAACGAGCGAACGCCCAATACCCTTTTTCTGACGAGCAGCCTTGTCATTTCATGGCTGTTTGCCAAATCAATCACCAATGCGGCTAATCTGGGCCATAGCTTCGGGCTGGTAGGCGGTGTGGCTTATGCAGGCTATTACCTTTCGTTTCTGGTTGCGGGGTTTGTGATTGTATCCATGCGTAACAAAGGTGGCTACCGGAGCATTCACCACTTTCTGGAATCGAAATTCGGGGCCGGTGCGGTAGTGGTCTTTACGCTGCTGATCATGATCCGGCTCTATAACGAAATCTGGTCGAATACCATAGTGATTGGCTCGTACTTCGGCGCACAGGGTACAACCAGCTACTATGTTGCCATTCTGGTCTTTACGCTGCTAACGCTGGCTTATACTCTCAAAGGCGGTATGAGTAGTTCGATCATGACCGATGTGATACAGCTATCGCTTTTTGTCGTGCTGCTGACGGTTATTCTGGGTTTTATTCTGCCGCAGTACGGGGGGAGTCTGAAGCCCTTTGTCGCCAGCGGCCGCTGGGAACTGAGTCAGGGAGCCGACCTGCTGCTGGTGGCATTGGTGCAGTGTTTCAGCTATCCGTTCCACGACCCTGTACTGACCGACCGGGGCTTTATATCCGACACACGCACGACGTTGAGGGCCTATAGTTGGGCGGCAGTCATTGGGTCGCTTTGTATCCTTTTCTTTAGCTTTGTCGGGATTTTCGCTAAGCTAAACAGCCTGACGGGCGAAGCACCCGTGGCCGTTGCGCGGTATTTTGGTGTGCCGATGCTGCTGCTTATGAATCTGATTATGGTAACTTCGGCTTCATCGACGCTGGATTCTGCCATGGCGTCGTTCTCCAAACTCATCAGTATTGACCTGAGCCGTGCCGCCGTCCCGAGCGTTACCAAAGGCCGGTGGGCCATGGTCGTGCTGACGGTTTTGGGAACCATTCCCGTCTTTTTTGATCCGGCAATCCTGTCCGCCACGACCATCAGCGGTACCCTGGTGCTTGGTCTGGCACCGGTTTTCCTTTTATGGAATGTACGGGTGCCGCGCCTGGCGTTTCATCTCTCGGTGGTAGGCGGGCTGCTGCTGGGCGGTTTTCTGACGTTTTTCCCCTTACCTGAACCGCTCCGGCTGGGCGACGGGAAATACGGATCGCTGCTTAGTGTGAACCTGATCACGACTGCTTACTGTTTTATTGCTTTCACCGGCAGTAAACTGTTTCAACCCAAACAACATGACTGATCGTCCCGGAACAATAAATCCTGATACTTATAGCGGTAGAATGCTTGTATTCGGAGGGCCTTATTCCAACGTACAGGCGCTTGAAGCCCTGAAAACCATTGCCGCTCAGCTCCGGATTCTGCCCGGCAATATCATCTGTACGGGCGATATTGTCGGCTACTGCGCTCAGCCTGAAGAGTCTGTACAGGTGGTGAAGAACTGGGGCATTCAGGCCATTCAGGGTAATGTGGAACAGAATATTGTCCGGGGAGGAGACGACTGCGGTTGCAATTTCACCGAAGGCGGGCGGTGTGATCTCTTTTCGCGTACCTGGTTTCCCTATGCAGTTCAGACGCTTTCGGCGGAATCGGTCAACTGGCTGAGTACCCTGCCGCTTCAGCTGTCGTTCCGGTATGCCGGCAAACCGGTGACAGTACTGCATGGAGCCGCCACTGGCATCGCTGATTTTGTGTTTGCATCGACGCCCTGGCCGGAAAAAGAAAAATCATTTGACGCAACTGAGTCTGAGGTTATCCTGGCCGGTCACGCCGGGCTTCCCTTCGCGGATAGGCAGGTGTCAGACGCCGGAATCGACCGGTACTGGCTCAATGCAGGGGTCATCGGTATGCCGGCCAACGACGGTACCCCCCGCGTATGGTACCTGCTGCTTGATGATACGGATGGTTTGTTTACGTATTCCTTTCACGCATTCACGTACGACAACCTGACGGCCCATGCGGCAATGGTCGCCAACCGGCTTCCTGATTCCTACGCGCAGACGCTGTTAACGGGTATCTGGGATAACTGCGAGATATTACCGGAAGCGGAAAAAGGGCTGCAAGGTCAGGTCATTACTCTCGACAAAAATCCGGCTTTAGATGTAGTTACCAGCCGGTAAGAGGAGAATTACTTTTTGATCGGTCGGATGATGTAGTTTTTCAGCGGGTTCTTTTTGATGATTTTCACCAGTTGCCCGTTTTCATAAAGATATTCATCTTCCCGATCTGCCAATGTTGCCCGATACCTCCCTTTTGTGAGTGGCGTCAGTGTAAAATAATCGCCGAAATACTCAGAGTAGGCGCGGTTCCGGTTCACAGGCTCTGTGAAAAACAGGTCTGTAACGGTAAAGTCGATCCGCTTGGTTTCAGTTGCCTTATGTGAATATTTATATTGGTTGGCGGTTATCTCGTAATGATCACCTTTCCACTCCGTTAGCGAGGAAAAATTGCCCTGATTGGTGTGCGCATCCACCGTAGACCGGACTAATTTTCCCTGCTGAACCAGACTGACAACTTTGTAGTATATTTTGACCTTGTAAATCAAAAAATTCACTTTTACATCGCTGATCAGCGTGTAGAGCACACTTTGCTTATCGCGTTGCTGGCGGTTGGCCGTCATCGTACCAACCTTAATGCCAGCAACTTCGATTGCATATTCTTTTGTGTTTGTGGTATCTGCCGGCGACGTTTGTCCATAACCCGGCCATGACAATACCATCAATAAAGCCAGGCTGATAAGCCAGCTCCGAATGTTATTTGCATTCATTTGTAAACAGAGATCAGGCGCATCAGGGCCCCGCCCGGAGCATTATTGCTCGTTGAGATTCCAGTTGTAATCAAGGTACGTTATGGCGGTCTTATCCGAAATTTTTGTGTCCGAATATTTATTGACCCATTTCACGACCGACTGTCCGTTTTTGTTCCAGTCACCTTTATACCAATTGAAGTAGTTCGACAGTTGCGCTTCATCCTTACCGATTTTATTCTTAGACGGATTATTCAGAAAGTCGCGTCCCTGATCGTCCATCTGCGCATCCAGTTTATCGGCCATATACGCCTCGTTCCGCAGGCGGGGGCATGAAATGGACGCACATACCAGCGCAAAGTGTATGCGTGGATCGTTGTATTTTTTACGCAGGGTGCCATGTTCAATGTTATCCAGGCTCATTTTATCGCCGCCTATTGTAAAAAACTTCGCCGCCCAGGGCGTTGTTACAAACGGGATTTTGATCTTTGACCCAATGTCCTTGATACTCTTCAGGGGATAATGGTCGAGAATCAGCCGGATAGTATAGGCGTTATAGGCATTAATCCAGTAGGCCATCTGCTCGTTTTTGCTCCACGAAGCCGCCGGCGGATTTTTGCTGAGCATGGCCAGATAGTCATTAAAGACTTTCTCGTCCGATTTGAACCCCTTGTAATTAACCAGTCCTTTTTCGTTGACGTACTTTTTCAGCAGCCGGTCATAAGCACTGTGATCAACAGCAGCCGTAGGTTCCGTGAAAGCCATGGTAAGTAACCCGATCAGGCCCACCAAGACGAATGTATATAGGGAGTGCGTTTTCATGATGATTGTATTTTTCTTCATTCAGATATACGCGCCAATCCGTCAAATGGTTTTAAAAATCCGGAATTCAAACCTTGCGGGCATTCTTTTCGTATTATCACTACACGCAATTTACATTCCTGATGGTTTTTTCATCGCTGGTTACTGCCCTGCTCATGTCGGCTCCTGCCGACAGTGTTCCTAAAGCGTTCAGTGTCTTACCCCTGCCACTAATTTATTATACCCCCGAAACCCGGCTGGCGTACGGGGTAGCCGCTACGGCTACGTTTCGGTTCAGACGCGATATGCAACTATTACGGGCCGATTCATCCGGACAAGCCGGCGCTACGGTTCGCCCCTCGCAGATTACACTGGGTTTTGCCTATACGCAGAACAAACAGATACTTTTTTACCTGCCGTTTCAGCTCTTTTACGATCAGGATAAGTACTACATCAATGGCGAAGCCGGGTATTATCGCTATACTTATTTTTTTTATGGCGTTGGGCAGCAGGAGGTTACCCGCGAATTATACGCAGTAAATTTTCCACGGATCCGTATCAATGCCTTCCGGCGTATTGCTCCCGAAATCAGGCGGGGAAAGCTGTATGCCGGCATCCGGTATCAGTATGAAGATTATCAGGTCACAGCAGTTGAACCCGGTGGCCTGCTGGCCTCGGGAACGGTTTCCGGCGGGTCTGGCAGCCGGTTGTCCGGAGCAGGGGTTGGTTTATTCTATGACTCACGTAACCAGATTTTCTTTCCATCCAAAGGCATTGTGGCTGATATTTCCTATCTTGTTCATAGTCAGGCATTAGGTGGCAATGTGCGGTTCGGACGCTACACGGCAGACGTGTCCGCGTATCGTTTGTTAAGCAAGCATGCAATCCTGGCGGCCAATTATTTCGTAAGTTTTACTACGGGAGACGCTCCTTTCAATGCCCTGTCCTTGTTGGGTGGAACCAAACGGATGCGGGGTTATTACGAAGGCCGTTATCGTGATCAGAACGTAGCGCTCATTCAGGGAGAAGCCCGGTTCGATCTCTACAAACGGCTCGGTGGCGTGGTGTTTGCAGCTGCCGGAGTTTTGGGAAATGCGGAATCGTTGCTCCGGTTAAATGATCCTAAAGTGGCCTACGGAGCAGGGTTACGGTTTACGATCAACCGTCGTGACCATCTGAACATCCGGTTGGATTACGGACTGGGAAAGCAATCAAGCGGGTTCTATCTGACCATTGGAGAGGCTTTTTAAGCGGAAAAGTGATTTCCGCTGTCCGGGTTTGTCTGAGGATGATAAATAATCTAAGTTGCTTACTTATCAATAATCAATGAGGTTTAGTATTATTATTCCAACCTATAATGAAGCGCAGGCAATCGGCCGTTTAGTACGGAACTTGCTGTCCCTTGGGGGGGCTTCCTTACTGGAGGTCTTAGTGATTGATGCGGGAAGCCCTGATGGTACGGCTGAAGTGGCCAGGCAGAACGGGGCCGTTGTCTGGCAGTCGCCGAAAAAGGGCAGGGCTGCCCAGATGAACTTCGGAGCCTCGCTGGCGAAAGGGGAGATGCTGTATTTTGTCCACGCCGACGTAGGCATCAATCCTGATTTTATAACAGACATTGAACAGGCCGTTAAAGCAGGGTATGAGGC
>NZ_CAMFHL010000074.1 GCF_945952095.1 uncultured Arsenicibacter sp.
GCTTACGATCCCGTGTTTTAATTGTAAACTTTGCCGGCGTAAGTTCCGCGCTGTTGGGGTAGGTAAAGTTCTGGCGGAAATCGAGCGTTCCCTCAATCGGGCCCCGCTGTCCTTCTTTGGTCAGACGCGGGAAAAACAGCTTGGCATATACGGCCAGCGGCAATTCCTCATAGGCATTGCTGGTCGCGTTGAGGCGGTACGCTGTAATTTTATAATTACCCCACGTCTCTTTGGCAAACACCGTTTTCAGCCGCGTTGAGTCAGCTCTGCCGACATCCTCTCCTAAATCGCCGCTTCCATCCTGAAAGCCAATGGTAATGATCACCGAATCACGCTTAGGTGTACGCCGGTCTTCGCTGGCCGGCAAGGTAATTTTATCAATTGCCTTGTAGCTAATGGCTGGTACATCACTAAAATTGGGTTCATTCCAGCAAGCTGTCAGCATAATGGTTAAACTTGCCAGCAGGAAACCACATTGAATTAGTTGTCGTTGCATAATGTTGTAATCGTAACGAACTCCAAATTACTCAATTTTTTCGTTTGCAAACGCTAATAAATTTACCGCCCGATCTCGCCCGGCAGCGCCAAACACTGCGGGAACGCGTTTTATCGCTCACACCTGCCACCTTTACGGAGACAGCACTGGCGGTTTTCCGGTATCAGGCGGTTTATAACCCGGTTTATAAAACCTATCTGTCGCTGCTTGGAACGAATCCGGAACAAGTTACCGCTTCCGGTCAGATTCCCTTCATGCCCATCGGCTTTTTTAAGCAGCATACGGTGCTGAGTTTCGACGGGGCCGTGCTGCCGGAGATAACAACGACATTTGCCAGCAGCGGGACGACGGGCACGCAGACAAGCCGTCATATTGTGCCCGACACCGCTCTGTACGCCGGTGTCAGCCGGCGCATTTTTGAACAACAGTATGGCCCGCTTACCAACTTCCACATCCTTGCCTTACTGCCGTCATACCTTGAACGAAATAACTCGTCGTTAGTGTATATGGTTCAGCAGTTTATTGAGGATTCCGGGTCCGCTCAGTCAGGTTTTTATCTGAACGACCGTACCGCCCTGACAAGTCATCTCCGGATGTTGCTGCAGGACGATAGCCGGACCATTCTGCTGATCGGCGTTACCTTCGGCCTGCTCGACTGGATCGACGAAGCAGACGACCTGCGGTTTATCGGCGACAGCGGCCGCGTGATCGTGATGGAAACGGGCGGAATGAAAGGGCGCCGGAAAGAATTACTGCGGGAGGAAGTACACGCAATTCTGACGGAAAAACTGGCCCTGCCGGCGATTCACTCCGAGTACGGCATGACCGAGCTGCTGTCGCAGGCTTATTCGCCGGGCGAGGGGCTTTTCTACCCGGGTGTTACGATGCGGATTTTGCTGCGCGACATCAACGATCCGTTCTGCATCTACCCGGATGGCTATACACGGACGGGCGGCATCAATGTCATTGATCTGGCGAATCTGGATTCCTGCTCGTTTATTGAAACCCAGGATTTAGGTCAGTTCGGCCCGGACGGGACGTTCCGTGTCATTGGCCGGTTCGATAACTCGGATATCCGTGGCTGTAACCTGATGGCCAGCCTATAAAACAAAAAGGCAGCAGCCGTGCCGACTACTGCCTTCCGTAAAGCCAACCGGCTCAGGCGTATATTTTTACATCATCGAGCGAAATGCGGTCGCCGCACATGATGACCAGACGTTCAACAACGTTACGCAACTCCCGCACGTTACCGGTCCACGGCAGCGATTGCAGGTATTGCATGGCGGCCGGTTCAATTTCCTTCACCGGCGAGCCGTATTCACCCGCAACGTCATTCAGGAATTTATCGGCCAGCAGCGGTACGTCTTCACGGCGTTCGGCCAGCGGCGGCACATGAATCACGATTACGCTTAACCGGTGGAAAAGGTCTTCCCGGAAATTGCCTTCCGCAATTTCACGGCGCAGGTCTTTGTTGGTCGCCGCGATCACCCGGACATTAACCCGGATTTCCTTATCGCCGCCGACACGGGTAATCTTGCTTTCCTGCAGGGCCCGCAGTACCTTGGCCTGGGCCGACAGGCTCATATCGCCGATCTCGTCGAGGAACAGGGTTCCACCGTCGGCCTGCTCAAATTTGCCGATCCGTTTGCTCATGGCTCCCGTAAAGGCACCTTTTTCGTGGCCGAACAATTCACTTTCGATTAGCTCGCTCGGAATGGCCGCACAGTTTACCTCAACCAGCGGCATGGTTGCACGATTACCTTTTTCGTGAATCTGCTTGGCTACCATCTCCTTACCGGAACCATTCGGACCGGTAATCAGTACCCGGGCTTCGGTTGCTGCCACGCGGTTAATCGTTTCCTTTACCTTCTGAATCGGCAGCGAATCCCCAATGATTTCATTGAGTTTATAAATCTTACGACGCAGGGTTTTGGTTTCCTGAACCATTTTGGTCCGCTCGATAGCGTTACGGACCGTGATCAGTAAACGGTTCAGATCCGGCGGCTTGGTAATGAAGTCAAAGGCGCCGCGTTTGGTCGCTTCAACAGCGTTTTCAACATTGCCAAATGCCGAAATCATCACAAATTGAGTTTGCTTCCCGGCCTCCCCAGCTTTTAGCAACACCTCCAAGCCGTCCATTTTGGGCATCTTAATGTCACACAGCGCAACATCATATGTGCCCCTCAAAATCATGTCTAAGCCCTCCTCACCGTCCTTCGCTTCTTCTACATCGTACCCTTCGTACTCGAGAATGTCGCGTAGCGCAGCCCGGATGCTTTTTTCGTCATCAACAATGATGAGTTTGGCCATAATAGCGGTATAAATCGGTCAAATGAACAAGTTCGGAAAATTCTGTCCGAAAATAAACGGTTCAAAAATAGAACCCAATTTTTTCCTTGATTTTAGCAAATATATATATGGCCTACCGGCTATTTATACCTTTTAGTAGATATTGTTAACAAGCAAAACTTACCATAAAGTATGATATTATTTTAACAATTTCATATTACAAATTATCACTTGCGTTAATTTTCTAAAAAACAACCGGTTAATCAGTATAATACGTCAATAAGACACTTATTGACTATAAATAAGAAAATATTTTTTTATCTTATTCCATTACCGTCTTTTTAGTCTTTCTAACTCTTTTAGTTCATGAAACATGTGTTCTACTACCAACCGGACAGACGTCTGCTTCTTGTCTTTTGTTTTTGCCTGCTCAGTTTTTTAGGGCTGGCTCAGGACCGGAAAATTTCTGGCAAGATTATTTCAGCAGTTGACCAGAAACCACTACCTGGTGTAAACGTAGTCATCAAAGGTACCCAGACGGGTAGCAGTACCAATGCCGATGGTGAATTCTCCGTAGCTATTCCGGCAAGCCGTGATCTCAAAACAACGGTGCTTGTCTTCAGCGCTATCGGCTACCAGTCGCAGGAAGTAACGATCGGAAATCAGACACAGATTACACTGGCCCTAACCGAAACGTCGCAAAACCTGAACGAGGTAGTGGTCACCGCCCTCGGTATCAAGAAGGAAGCGAAACGGCTTGGGTATGCCACAGCCAACGTCAGCTCCGAGCAGATTTCGACCAACCGGACCGTTAACTTTATGAACGCCCTGCAAGGTAAGGTCGCGGGCGTAAACATTTCCGGTCTGGGCACGGGCGCGGCCGGTACCAGCAAAATCCGGATTCGCGGCCAGTCGTCTTTTTCCGGCCAGAACAACCCGCTGATTGTGGTTAACGGTGTACCGATTGATAACACCAACTTCGGCCAGAACAACGGGAATGCGGGCAGCGATAACTCGATCAGCAGCCGCGACCGGAACTACTCCGACGGCGGTGACGGGCTTTCATCGATCAACCCGGATGATATTGAGGGAATGACAATCCTGAAAGGCGGTACGGCCGCAGCACTCTATGGCTCACGGGCTAAGGACGGGGTTATCATGATCACGACTAAAACCAAAGGCAGCGGTCAGGGTATCGGCGTAGTCTATAATACGAACTTCACAACCGATCAGCCGCTTGACTTCACGGATTATCAGTACGAATATGGTCAGGGCGAATATGGTGTCCGCCCGACAGCCCCCAACCCGACCTCGGGCGTGTGGAGTTTCGGCGAGAAATTCAATGGCCAGACACAGGTTTTGTTCGGTGGCGTAACCGTGCCTTATGCGCCGGTCTATAACCGCATCCGCAAATTCTACCGCACCGGCTCTACCTGGACAAACTCAATCTCAATGTCGTCGGGCAGCGACCGCGGCGGCTTCAACCTGTCGGTAGCCAACACGGATAACAAAGGCATTACGCCGAATAACTCGTTCAACCGCAAAACCATTAACCTTGGTTTCAGCTACAACCTGTCGAGCAAACTGAATATTACGGGAACGATCAACTACTCCAACGAGTACAACCGTAACCCGCCGCAGATCGCCCAGCAGGATAACAGTATCCCGACGGTTATTTATACCCTGGCCAACTCGATGCCGCTCGACGTGCTGGAGGCCAACCAGATCAACCCGGCTACCGGCAACGAGTTTATTTACTCGCGTTTCCAGAACCGGACCAATCCGTATTTCGTCCTTAACAACAAGTTCGAAAACATCCGCCGCGACCGTCTGTTCGGCAACCTGGCGGCCCGTTACAACTTCACCGACTGGCTGTATGCGCAGGTTCGGGTGGGTCAGGATTTCTGGTCACGCGATCAGGATTATAACTTCCCGACCGGCCAGGCCTCACTGGCTGCCGCACCGGCCGGTTTCGTTAACGGGGCATATGTGCAGGAAGCCCGCCGGTTCCGTGAGATCAACAGCGATTTCCTGATCGGCGCCAACCGCAAATTCGGTAAACTGGGGATCGACATCACAGCCGGTGGCAATCAGCTGTATCGCCGCAGCGACGTAAACAGCGTGCTGGCAACCGACTTCATCGTACGGGGGCTATATGTTCCGCAAAACGGCCGCGTGAAAGACCCTACCTATGGCCTCAGCGAACGCCGCGTGAACTCACTGTATGCCGCCGCTGAATTTTCGTACAACGATTTCCTGTACCTGAACGTAACGGGCCGTAACGACTGGTTCTCGACCCTTGCTGCTGCCAACCGGAGCATTCTGTACCCATCAGTTACGGGTAGCTTCGTGTTCTCACAGGCGTTCAGCAACATGCCTTCATGGCTGAATTTCGGTAAAATCCGGGCGGCTTATGCCGAAGTAGGTAGTGACGGCGACGTAGCTCCTTACTCAAACAACCTGTTCTACGGTGTTAATGCCAACCTCTTCCCGAACCCCGCCGGACAAGGACAGCCGGTAGGCTTTATTACCTCGAACACGGTACCAAGTGCAACCCTGAAACCAAGCCGGACGGCCGAAACCGAGGTGGGTCTGGAACTGAAACTGTTTAACAACCGGGTCGGTGTTGACGTAGCCGTTTACAACAAAACCACCAGCGATCAGATTGTTGCCGCTCAGTCATCAGATGCATCAGGCTATACCAACACCCTGATCAACAGCGGCCAGAGCCGTAACCGTGGGATTGAATTACTGGTAAACCTGGCGCCGGTGCGGAGCAAAGATTTCTCCTGGGACGTTACCCTGAACGGATCGTATAACCAGACCAAGCTCCTGCGGTTACTGACGGACGATGACGGTACGCCTGAGAAAGACTACAACAAAGACAAACAAGCCGAACAGATTGTGGTTGGTAACGGCGTTTTCGTCGGTGACCTGCGCCACGTAGTAGGGCAACCGCTTGCCCAGCTCTATACATTCGGCTATGCCCGTGACGCACAGGGCCGGATCATCCACGGTGGTGACGGCTTACCGCTCCGGACATCGGCACCGATCTCGTTTGGCTCTGCCCTGCCGAAATACGTAGGCGGGATTACCAACTCGTTTACCTATAAAGGCATTAACCTGTCGTTCCTGATCGACTTTAAACTGGGCGGCAAAATGATGTCGGGTACCAACCTGAACCTGTTCCGCCACGGTTTGCAGAAAGAAACACTGGTTGGCCGGGGCGACGCTGACAACAAGATGGTGGGCGTTGGTGTGAATGAAAAAGGTGAACCGAACACAGTACGGGCGTTTGTACAGGATTACTACTCGGTTGGCCGCTCGAAAAGCTTAGGGGAACAGGTGATTTATGATGCCGGTTTCTGGAAACTGCGTCAGGTATCGCTGGGCTACGACTTCACTAAATACCTGCCGAAGAGCCTGTTTATCAAAGGCATTCGTTTCAGCGCGGTGGCCAACAACGTGGCCATGCTGAAAAAATGGGTACCAAACATCGATCCGGAGCAGTTCGGCTTTAGCTCGGATAACCTCGTAGGCCTTGAGGCTACAGGTCTGCCAACCACGCGCAGCATTGGTTTCAACCTGAACGTACGTTTCTAAACCCATTCACATCAGGCATTTAATCCGAAATCACGATGAAAAAGATACTTTTTTATATACCGCTTTTTGCGCTTTTATTCATTACCAGCAGCTGCGACAAGGGCTTTGATCAACTCAATATCAACCCAACGGCAGCAACGGCCCTAAATCCGGTGTTTACGTTTAATAACGCCATGATCAACACCTCGTTCCCGGCTTCGTCGCTGGTATTCGAGCATCCGATTGTGCAGTTTATGTACTCGCCGAACTCCGGCGTACTGGCAGGCGGCAACTTCAACGTGGACAACCGCGGGGCGGCCGGTCCGAACGCGGCCCTCTGGCAACGCTACTACCGCGACGTAATCCGGTATCTGGTCGATGTGATTAACCAGACAAAGACCGATGCGAACCGGACAAACCTGTACCACATGGCCCGCATCTGGAAGGCCTATGCCTTTATGGTGCTGACCGATTCGTACGGCGACATTCCGTATAAAGACGCCGGTCTGGGCTACATCGGCGGCAACGTGACCCCGAAATATGACACGCAGCAGAGCATTTACGATGACCTTATCAAGGAACTGACCGATGCCACAGCCGCGCTCGACGCCAACAAAGCGACTGAAGCCGGTGAGATTATGTTTGGCGGCAACATTCCGCGCTGGAAGCGGTTTGGTTACTCAACCTTGCTACGGGTCGGTATGCGCCTGACCAAAATAAACCCGACACTGGCGCAGGCAACGGTGCAGAAAGCCATTGCCGGTGGCGTTATGACGTCGAATGCCGACAATGCGGCTGTTCGTAACAACGCCAACTACCAGAATCCGGTCGGCGTAACACTGAACTCAACCGAAGCGGCGAACTTCTACCTGACGGCTTATTTTGTTAACCTGCTAAAGTCAACTGCCGACCCTCGTCTGAATTCGATTGCGGTCCGGTATGTGGGCGCCAAAAGCGGTTCTGAACAAACGGCGGCCCGTATGAACCGCGACCCGGCGATACAGATCGGGATGCCGCTCGGTTTCGATAACGGCACCGTTCCGGCACAGGCTACCAAAGACGGACTGGCCAGTTTCTACGATTACTCGCAGCTTGACCGTACGCGGCTGGCAAAACTCGATGCCCCGACATTCCTGGTGACGTATGCTCAGACACAGTTATTGCTGGCAGAAGCGGTTGTGCGCGGCTGGACAACGGGCAGCGCGGCGGATTTTTATGCAGCTGGTGTAACGGCCCACATGCAGCAGCTGGGCGATGTTGATGCAAACTCAGCCGTTCCGGCGGCATCAATCACGGCGTATTTGCAGAAGAATCCTTACGTAGCGGCAAACGCGCTGGAGCAGATCAATACGCAGTACTGGATGGCGTCGTTCCTGAACGGTCCGGAAGCCTTTGCTAATTTCCGCCGGAGCGGGTTCCCGAAACTGACACCGAACCCGTATCCGGGCAAGGAGATTAAAGGAAGTTTCATTAACCGGTTGACGTACCCTGATTTAGAGTTGTCAGTAAACAAAGCCAACCTGACCGAAGCAACGACACGCCAGGGCGCCGACAACCTCGATACCCGCGTCTGGTGGGATAAGCAATAGTCCGGGATAAAAAAAATCAGACATGATTACATGATTGACAAGATTGGATTATCACCTTTATCCTGTCAATCATGTAATCATGTCTATAAAATTCTTAGCTAAATGCCCTGAAACAGATGATCCCAGATGACGTCGTAGACATCGACGGCTTCCAGTTCGGGCTTGCCTGTCGGCTGGTCCGTAATCAGGACAGGATAGTATTCCTTCGGCGGATTGACCGCCCCGTGTGAGCCTTTGATCAGCGTGGCATCCAGCGGAATAACGTCCATCAGGTACCGGAATCCGAGCAGTTTCCGGGCTAATTTATACCCTGCGCGCAGTTTAATCAGCGGATTGGCGGGATCCATAAACATCTCTACCGGATCATAGCCCGGCTTACGGTGAATATCAACCAGCCGCGCATAATCAGGCGCTTTGGCATCATCCAGCCAGTAATAATACGTAAACCAGCTGTCGGTTTCCGCCACCGCGACTAGGTCACCCGACCGTTCATTGTCGAGGTGATGCGCTTTTTTCCCTTCTTCATCCAGCACATAGGCAATACCCGGCGTTTTTTCGAGCATGGCTTTTACCTGTGCTTTCGTTGCGTCGTCCTGGACATACACGTGCGCAATCTGGTGATCAGGTGTTGCGAAGGCTTTGCAGGTCCCCGCATCCAGCAGTTCCAGGCCCTGCTCTTCCCGAACCGAAATCAGACCCGCC
Organism: uncultured Arsenicibacter sp.; assembly: GCF_945952095.1. Lineage (GTDB taxonomy): Bacteria > Bacteroidota > Bacteroidia > Cytophagales > Spirosomataceae > Arsenicibacter. The sequence continues at coordinate 8,659 of NZ_CAMFHL010000074.1, forward strand.
TCCCGCAGCAGACGGTTAATGTGTACGGGCCGGTTAACGTTATTGATACCGTACTCAGACAAGAGAATCACGCGGGCGTTTTTGCGCTCATAGAACGTCACCAGTTCCTGTACCAGCCGGTCAATTTCGCCCAGTTCTTTACTGATTTTCGTAAAATCAACGCCGAACTTCTGCAGGCAGTAATCCAGATGCGGCAGGTAAATAAGGGTCAGCGTCGGGTTGTTAAGATCATCGACGTACATCGACGCATCGGCAATCCACTTCGACGACTTGATGTTGGCGTTCGGCCCCCAGAAACTGAAGAGCGGAAATGTCCCCAGCTTTTCCTGAAGCACATGGCGTAGTTCCATCGGGTAGGCATAACAGTCCGGCATTTTCACGCCATCGGCATGGTACTGCGGACGGGGCGTTACCGACCAGTCGGCGGTTGAGTACATGTTATACCACCAGAACATCTTGGAACACGTAAACGACGGATCTTTCCGGCGGGCGGCTTCCCAGATTTTTTCGGCATGTACCAGCTTATTCGACTGCTTCCAAAATTTCACTTCGGCGTCCTCGCGGTCATACCAGCCATTGCCGACAATACCATGTTCGGCCGGCCATTTACCGGTCAGGTAACAGCTTTGCGACGTGGTCGTGACCGCCGGCAATACCGGTTTAATCAGCGTCAAATTGCGGTCGGCAACGTATTTTTTCAGGAAGGGCGTGTGCTCACCAATCACGCTGCTGCTCAACCCGACAATATCAATAACAACGGTCTTTTTCATTTCTTTAGCGGAATACGCTGAGTAAAACCTGCCTCTGCGTGGCAAACTATTGATGCAGCGCCATGACCCATGCCATTTCGCGGCTGATGGACTCATTCAGGGGCAACTGCATGGATTCGGGCAACACACCCCATGTATAGGTTTCCAGTTCGAGCTGATCCGTAAACGGCCGTTCCTGGTTCAGCGCCAGTACCTCACGGATGGCAGACTGGGTTGACTCAAGCAGTCCGTAGGTATCAACAAACAGCGGCACGTGGAAATGCACCCGCCATTCCTGATGCGTAGCGGCATCGAACGCCGCCAGAGCTTCCGGCAGATCGGCAAAGCGTTTGAGGGAGCCGTCGGCCAGCCGGGCCACCACCTGATGCAGGTATGTTGGCTCATCGAAGCCGGCAATGGCAGCCAGTTTCTCATCGGCCTGCGACGAGAAATCGACTTTCAGCGCTGAACTGACCTGAATTTTACCCACGCGGATGCCGCGTGCCTGCAACTGATCTAATACTGATACCGGATTCTCATAACCCACCGCAAAGTGGCAGACATCGTAACAGAGCTGGATATGGTCGCGAATAGCGGTTGCCGCCTCGTCGGCCGACAAACCCAGTTTTTCGCCCAGATGGGTAATCCCGATGGGCAGCAGCCATGTCTGATACCAGTCCAGAAACTCAGGACCGCTTTCCAGAATACCGTCGGGTTCGGGTTCAATATCGAGGTGAAGCAACTTGCCCGTTTGCCGGCGCAGCGCTATCAGCTCTTCCACGACCCGCAGCATCTGACGGGTACCGGTTTCGGTTGCTCCGGCGAGTTCATCGGGCGTTTTCCACCAATAGCGGTATGAAATCGGCGAGGTAGAGATGCCGCCATCGGTTAAGGTATCGGGCAGCAGCTGCGCCAGTACCCGGAACATCCGGATGGTATAGTCAGCCCGGTCATCGGTTGTCCAGTCCGGTGCATGGACCTGGTCCTTCACCCGTGTGTTATGAAAGCCCCCGTACGGAAAGCCGTTCATGGTGAAGACATACAGCCCGTTATCGTCGAGCCACTGCCGGAATGTTGCCACCAGCGCCGTATCCTGTAGGTCCTCGCTTGCCTGATTGGCCAGCCGCAGGCCTACACCCATCGGCTTATCCGGACTCACCCGCCCCTTTACCGACGGCAGACTTTCCTGTAAAATGGCGAAATGACTGGTCCAGTCCTCTCCCGGATGAATATTTGTGCAATAACCGATGTGCATGGGTAAAGAGTGGAAGAGTGAAAGAGCGGAAGAGTGAAAGAGTAGCCTCAGGCAATCGCTCTTTCACTCATTCACTCTTTCACTCATTGATAACTAATGATTGCAGGTTTTCGAGGTAATCGACGGAGGCCTTGACGTGGCTGAGGTCCATTTCGTGGACTTCGAGGCCCTTACCCAATGCCTCGAGCAGGGTAATGGTCAGGCGGCCGCCGAGGTGTTCGCGGAACTCGCGTAAGCCGTTGATCAGGTTGATCTTATCATTTTCGGCGAGGGCCGGATGGAACAACTCAAAGCCAAGCTGCTGAAAAACCCGCACGACCCGCTGCACGTCTTCTTCGGTCAGGTACCCTTGCCGGTGTGAATAAACCGTATCGAGCACAATGCCGATGGCCACCGCTTCGCCGTGGCGCAGACTGAAATTGGTCAGGTATTCAAGTTTATGAGCAGCCCAGTGACCGAAATCGAGCGGACGGGCCGAGCCCATTTCAAACGGATCGCCGCCGGCAATGTGTTTCAGGTGCAGATCGGCGCAGCGAATGATCAGTTCCTGCATCGGTGCCTCCTCGCGACTGGCAAGTGCTTCGGCATTGGCTTCAATCCACTCAAAAAACGCTGCGTCTTTGATCAGAGCGACTTTAAGCGCCTCAGAAATGCCCGAACGCCAGTCACGGTCTTCAAGCGTGCGCAGGAACGTCAGGTCGTTGAACACCGCAACCGGCGGGACAAACGTGCCCAGAAAGTTCTTTTTGCCGTGAAAGTTCACGCTGTTTTTTACCCCGACACCGGAGTCGTTCTGCGACAGTACGGTTGTCGGAATCCGGATGTGTTTGACGCCGCGGTGCGCAATGGCCGCCGCATAGCCCGCCATGTCCAGAAAGGCCCCGCCACCGATGGCGGCCAGGTACGAGTGCCGGTCAATCCCGAATGCATCGACTGCATCCAGAATTTGGGTTACCAGTTCCGGCTGGTTTTTCACCTGCTCGCCGCCCGGCATCACAATCGGTGCTGCCGCCAAAGTCACGCCCGGAACAGACGCAAAATAACGCGTAATAGCAGCCACCAGATCAGGGTGATGGTCAGCGACACCGGCATCAATCAGAAACAGAATTTTTTTCTGAAACTGCGGATCGCCCGTTGTTTGCAGAAAATTCCGGAAGGTAGCGTTATCCTCAGCGAACAGGTGTTCGGTAAACGCCACCGGATATGAAAATGAGACCTTAAAGGCTTGATGAAGAACTGTCATATCACAGGTAACACGGAATAATTTCCGCGCATGGTATTAAATTAGATTATTACACGGAATGGGATGACCTCGTCACCGTCCGTGATACAGGTCAGGTAACGGCAAACGCTTTAGCCAGTACAATGGATACCGGTAACAGCGCCAGTACCCCCAACGCCAGCATCCAGTTGCCGGAAACACTCACCCACGCCGCATCCATCACAATAAGCGACAACACCCCTGCTTTTACCGCTTTTCCGATATTCGGGCCGATTGGTTGCCGGATGGCAACCGACAGCGGTTTCATAATCAGGAACAGGTGTACCACAACAAACGCAGCAGTGAGGTAGATGTTGCCCGTCTGAGCAGCTACCACTACCTGTGAAACACTAACGAGGGCATAAAGTATCCCTGCCCAATACAATGTTTTTTGCTTACCGCCATGTACCTCATCCCGGCTGATCATGGTAATGGCCGCTATATAGATTACCGGCACCAGCCCGATCCATTTCGCCGCGCTGTAGCCGCTGACAATCAGCGTCATCCCTAGTTGCAGATTAACACCCCGGCAAAGACCCATGTTGATGGGGCCGATCACCGGATGATGTTTCCCGTACCGGTCATATACTACCGCAAGAAGTGCAATCAGCACGGCGAGCAACCCGCTGATCTCACGGAACAAGGCCGCAATCACAATGCCGGCCAGCAACAGGCCAACACCCAGTATCGCAGCGCCCTGTTTTGAGGCGCGGCCACTCGGTATAGGGCGCTCCGGCCGCTCAACGGCGTCCAGTTCAGCGTCGAACACGTCGTTCATCACCACGCCCCCGCCATACAGACAAACCGTTGACAGGATGAGGTGTACCAACCCGTGCAGGTCTGTAATCGGTGTATTTGTCAAAACGCTCCCCAGCGCAGCACCAGCCAGCACATCGGCAACGGCCGTCACCAGATTGGCCGGCCGCATCAGTTGCAGATAGGCTCTCACTTAGCGAATGACAATTGAATTTTTATCGACCCGTGGCTGTTGCCCGCCCCGAAGTACGGTGTTGCCGTTGAACTTCAGGCTCTGGTCAACCGCCTGTGGATTTTCGAAATCGGCCACGTTGATCTGCCCGCTCTGCGCAAAGGCATCAATGGCATTCTGGTAGGTCACCAGCCGGATGGCTTCGTCGGAAATGCCTTTGATTTTCATCAGGGCGGCAGTTTTCGGAATCGCCAGCGGATCACTGATGCCCCAGTCGGCAGCCGAGTTCACCATAATCCGTTCGGGACCGTATTGCTGCACGATATCTACCATCCGCTCGTTGCCCATTTTGGTAAACGGATAAATGGTAAAGGCCGCCCAGAATCCCTGATCCAGCACCGATTTTACAGTTTCTTCATTGTTATGATCGACAATGACCATACCGGGGTCGAGACCATGCTCCAGGGCAATGGCCATACTCCGCTCTGTGCCTTGTTTTTTATTGCGGTGAGGCGTGTGAATCTGTACCGGCAGGCTGGCTTCTTTCGCCAGTTCGAGTTGCAGCCGGTAATATTTATCTTCGGCATCGGTCTGGTCGTCAAACCCGATTTCGCCGATCCCCACCACGCCTTCCTTATAAATAAACAGCGGCAGGATCTCCATCACCTCTGCGGCCAGCGCTTCGTTGTTGGCTTCGCGGGAGTTCAGACCAATCGTGCAATAATGCTTGATGCCGAACTGCGACGACCGGAAGCGTTCCCAGCCGATCAGGCTGTTGTAATAATCCTTGAACGTAGCCAGTCCGGTACGCGGCTGACCCAGCCAGAAAGCGGGTTCGATCAGGGCCACCACACCGGCATCAGCCATCGCCTGATAGTCGTCGGTGGTCCGCGAAGTCATGTGGACGTGCGGATCGAAAAATTTCATGCCCTTCACGTAGTCCATGAAATTAACCTGATCAGGAATATTGGGGGCCACTTCTGGCAGACTATCTGCCAAGTGGGACGGGTTAAGTTGAGATTCTGCTGAATTCATGAGTATACTTCCAGATTCTGCCAGGTTAGTGAGCCATCCATAACCGCCTGCTGCAACGATGGATGCTGTGTTAACAGTTGACGGGCCGGTTCGTAATTGGTTTCAGAACAGACCAATGTAGCAGCCTGCTGATTCAAAACATCCGGCGAGCGGAATAAAGTTTGTATATCCTCAAAAATTACATCGTCGACAAAACTACTCACCAAACGCCAGGCTTGGGCCGGTAACTGCCGGCCGGCTGCCCACCGCTCGTGGGCCAGATCCGACAGGTTATGAGCCAGTTCATCGTTAGCCCGTGGCATTAACCCGTCAATCAGGTGCATCGGTTTATCGTTGAAAATACATTTGAGGATCAGCTGATTCCAGGCTGGCTGCGCGAAATGCTGCTTCGGATACGGGTTGAAGAACGCAATGGCTTCGAAGACCGGCCCCATGTTCGACCGCACGGCTTCGGTAGCGCGGTAGAGCCAGTGATCCGGGTACGACAGGACGGGCAGGGCGGTATACAGCGCCACCAGCTCCTGTAGCTCAGCCGTTCCGAACAGGTTTTCGATGGCTTGTATATAGGCCGGCTGATCGCTGTCCGGCAAACCGGCCAGCAGATAGACCCGTGCCAGCCGGTCGGCGGTCCAGGTGTCCGGTTGCCAGCCAGGTACGGCCCCGGCAAGTTGGGTCAGCGCCTCACCGGTAATCGGCCGGCGGGTCACAAAGCGAGGAGCAGCCACGAACGCAATCAAGGTAGCCTGTTGCCCCTGTGCGCTTTTTGTAGCCAGCCAGGCCTGTTCCTTTTCGGTCAGTACCTGTTCCACTGCCCGTTGCAGTGCATCAATAGGTTTCATAGGTCTGCGTCAACTAGATCATTCAAAAAAGAAGCAGCCGCCTTCGGGGCCCTCTTTCTGCTTTATTCTACAAATTTGCCGGAATAATCATTACCATAAAAACCGGATACAAATGACTTTTGTCAGCATGCCGGGCTATATACGGTGAAATCAGCGGTTTAGTTGGCCGGTACCGGTGTATTAACGACCTTATGCAACGCCGTCCACGATTGTTCCAGCAGCTCTTCAATGTATTTCCAGTCGGTTTCGGTAATGTCCTTACCCCGATAGTCGCGGTACATCATCGCCCGGACGCGCAGCTGGGCATGCTCCCGGAACCGGTCAGCCGGTATTCCGAAAATAGCAGCGGCTTCGTCTTTCAACACATTTTCCCAGTCGTCGGGCCGGAAAACGTTTTTCTCACGGCGGATCATCCACCACTTCAATTCCAGTGAAGCCACTTTACCGGCCGGAAACGGAGTTTCGGACAAGTCGCTGATCCCTTCGTAAAACCTCTGAATATAGGGCAGGGCTTTGGCGTAATCCTGCTGATTCTTACCGTCTTTAAACACAAATGCCGCCTTTCCGGCGCGGTACCCCAACTGCCACGAACGCCAGTAGGGCGCCCGGTACTGCGAGCGGATAAGATCAGTCAGCTGACCGATCAACCGCAGCGGCCGGCGCTCGTAATAAGACCGCCACATACCTGCCTCCAGTTGCCCGACCTGTTTCGGTTCAAAATTGCGGATATCAGACCGTACAGGGATGTAGATATCCGCCAGTATCCAGACAAACAAAAAAAGAACAAACCCTCCGGCGATCCGGATGACCCATCCCTTTACGGTATCGGGTTTCTTCAATAACGAGGTCGACATGCGTACAAAAACGGTTTAGTAGCTTCTTATTAAAATGCGTATGGTTCTGCCGGATTACTCAATTTGTTGATAACTTAGAGGTTATTTTCAAGTACGCTGTTCATGTACAAGTATTTACCACAACTTCGTTTACCAGCTTCTCAACGTGTAGGCGGTGTCCTTTTAGTCTTGCTGACCATCGCCGGCTGTAAACAGAACCATGATACACCTGACCCTGTTTTGCCGGCAGGTGAAGCCATTACCGGAATACCGGCTGACGTGGCGGCCAAATGGGGCGACATGACCCTGCGGCTGGCCAGAAACACACCCGGCAATACGCCGACGTTTGCCTCCCGGTCATTTGGCTACATGGGCCTGACCATGTACGAAACCGGCGTGTATGGTATTCCGGATCATCAGTCGCTGGCTGGTCAGGTCGCGGGTATTTCGTCGCTGCCGCAGCCCGAAAGCGGCAAAACCTACGACTGGGTCCTGAGCATCAATGCCGGCCAGGCGTTCATGCTGAGCCAGCTTTATGAGAATACGGCCGACAAAAATAAGCAAGCGATTGATTCGTTGAGCATGGCGATCAAAGCAAGCCGTACAACGGCTGCCGATGTAGCCGACCGCTCGGAGAAATTCGGACTGGCGGTGGCGCAGGCGATTTATGAATTTTCGAAAACAGACGGCGGCCATCAGGGCTATAAAGATACCTTTCCGCTTGACTATGTGTTGCCTACTGCTCCCGGCAACTGGATTCCGCCTACCGACGGTCAGGTGGCAATCCGCCGGGCCTTGCATCCATATTGGGGAAATAACCGCCGGTTTGTGGCCGCCAACGGCAACCTGCCCGTCCCGAAGCCGGAGACCTATACCAAAGACCCTGCGTCGAATTACTATAAACTGTACAAAGCGGTTTACGACAAGAATATTTCACTGACGCAGGAAGAAAAAGAAATCGCCGCCTGGTGGGGCGACGATCCGAGCCAGACGTTTACACCGCCGGGCCACTCCTACAATCTGGCAACCATCGCGATCCGTACCAAAAAAGCCACGCTCGCTCAGGCCGTTGAAACCTATGCCCGAACCGGCATGGCGATTGCCGATGCCTTTATGAACTGCTGGAAGTGCAAATACACCTACCACAACGAGCGGCCGTCGACGTTTGTCCGTGCCAATGTCAACGCTGCCTGGACACCGTTCTGGCCGGAGCCGCCGTTCCCGGCTTTTCCGTCGGGCCACTCTACGCAGGGGGCCGCCGCCGCAACGGTGCTGACCGATCTGTACGGGGCTAATGTGTCGTTTGTCGATAACTCCCACGTTGGCCGCGCCCGCGACGAACTGCGCAATGTTGACTACAAAGCACGCTCATTCACCTCGTTCTGGCAAACCGCCGAAGAATCGGCGTGGTCGCGTTTTCTGGGCGGCATTCATACCCAGCAGGACAATGATACCGGCCTCGCCGAAGGCAAAAAAATCGGCGAGAACGTAAATAAATTAGGGTGGAAAAAATAAAGAGCGGCCGCCGCGCGGTGAAAGAATGAAAGAGCGAAAGAGCGACCCTTCCGGTCAGATTACCGCGAAGCGATTCACTCTTTCGCTCTTTCATTCTTTCACTCTTTGCCAAAGCTCTTCGCCCACGGCCCGGCACCACCGCAGCGGGCCTGCATTTTATGGCGGAAAGCATCGCGCTCTTCCGGGGTCATTTTTTCGAAGCGTTCAGCCATTTTTTGTTTCCATTGTGCCTTGAACGGCTGACCGTGGCGAGGGCCGCCCCAGCCCGGCCGGCCGAAGCCCCCGAACAGAATGCGGGATAATACGAGTATACCAAGAGCCTGCCCGAAGGTAATGGCACTTACACCCAGCACGGCTGGCAGAATGCCATTCCAAAGGTTCATCACAATGAAGCCGAACAAAGCGGCAATACCAATCCCGAATGCGAGGAAACCAATTCCCCGACGAATCCAAAAACGTTTCATTTTCTTTGTTTTTTGTTGTTATACTGGTTTAGTCAAGCAGGTCTTCATAGTAAGCCCGAAGGCGTTCGCGCAGGGCACGCACCGCATAATGCTTGCGTGACAGCAGCGTATTCTGCGGTATGCCGAGTTCTTCCGAAATCTGCCGGAACGATTGCCCGTCAATTTCATGGCGGACAAAGACTTCGCGTTGATCGTCGGGCAACTCGTCAAGCGCTTCGGCGATGGCATCCATCAGCGACTCCCGCAGCAACCCGTCGTCGCCGGTATCATCGGCAATGGCCAGCCATTGGCCCAGTACCGGCGCTTCATCGTCGTCATCGGCGGCCGATACCGGCGCATCCAGCGACTGCATTTTTGGCTTCCGGTACCAGTCGTTTATTTTATTGCGGGCCACGGCAAACAGCCAGGAAGCGACGCGTTCAACGGGCTTTGTCAGCTGATAGGCCAGGGTCAGTTCGTAAAACACATCCTGCAACAGGTCTTCGGCATCGTCGGGGTCGGGTAGCCGCCGCCGGATAAAGTCGAGCAGCCGGGGACGCTCGCGCCGTACGGTTTCGCGAAGGTCTGGTTGCCCGCTTTCGTCAGCGGCGTTACGTACTTGATTTACCGACATATCCATGCTGTGATCAGCGCTTAATACGATCTGCTTGTTTAGTAAGGTAGTCGGGGAAAGACGGGAAATATTTTAGGCGAGGCTTAGGAATGGCTCAATGGCAGGATAAACGGCAATAAATCAGGATAAACGAAAAGTCGCCGGGTTCAGAAAACACCGGCGACTCTGTCTGCACCTATTCACTCTGTAAACGTAATCACACAGCGTTCGCCGGCGAGCTGGCTTAAATTCTCGTCGACCGCCAGGATTGATTTTTCATTATCAAAGGCATCGCGGTAACCGGCTTTCAGTTCCCGCCGCTTGATGGCTTCCAGAAACCGGCGCGCATCGTCGCGGGATTCCAGTTCCAGCGGTGGTACTTCCGTTGGCCGGTCGTCGTCGCCCTTGGCGACCATCGTGAAATACGACGTATTGGTATGTTTGACCACGCCCGTCCGCACGTTTTCGGCAATAACCCGGATCCCAACCACCAGCGATGTCCGGCCCACATAATTGACCGACGCCAGGAGCGACACCAGATCACCGACCTCTACCGGCATCAGAAAGTTTACTTCATCAACGGATACCGTCACACAGTATGTACCGGCATGTTTGGCCGAGCACGCATAGGCGACTTTATCCATGAGCGAGAGCAAAATGCCCCCGTGAATCTTACCGCCAAAATTGGCATAGGCCGGAATCATCAACTCTGTAATGGTTGTCCGGGAAAACGCTACGGAACGAGGCTGCATAGGCTTCTATATGAATGAATGCAGCAAGATAAGTTAAAGAGCGAAAGAGTGAAAGAGATAAAGAGCGACCCTACCGGTCAGATTACCAGGAAGCGGCGCTGCATGACGACGTCTTTTCACTCTTTCACTCTTTCACCGCGCGGCGGCCGCTCTTTCGCTCTTTAAAACGAAAAGCCCATCCGGAAGTAGATGCGGTTGTAGTGGCGGTATTCGACCTGCGAGAGCGTGTAGGTACCGTCAACAGGGGTTCGCTGGCTGGCACGCTGGTGCTTGTAGCCCGCGCTGATGACAAAACCGGTATTGTTTCCGGTATTGATCCGGAGACCGGCACCCGGCGAAACCAGCCAGCCACCGCTGAGGTCCCGGCCATGCGGGTTAATGCCCCGGAATGCATACCCCGACTCCAGATTGACGAACGGGCTTACACGCTGGTTCTTCTTCGGCAGCCTGCCCTCCAGACTGGCCGCTACCGGAAACAACTGCGTCTGGCTATACCAGTCTACACCCGCCGCAACGCCCGTCCGCAACCAGGAGCGGACGGCATAATTGGTTGTTCCATAAATAGACAGGCTGTAACGGTTACCGGCCGGCCGCACGGGGTAATAAGGATACCAGCCTCCGCTGTTGGTATTCATATCGGGGTGCACCTGACCGGCCTGCACGCCAACCTGTATGGTGGTTTGCCAGCGCGGCGCGTCAGTAGTCTGGGCCACAGCAAGCGATCCTGATGCCAGCGCGGCAATAAATAAACAGATAAGTCGGCGCATGATTAATAGGCGGGTTGAACGGCAATTTTACTTAGTTGGCGGAGATTCGTCGGATTTGTGTAGTCGTACTGATACAGGCCGTCTTTACCGATCAGCATCAGCGTGCTCCGCAGTGGGATCACATCGTAGGCATTCATGTCGCTAAACGCCTGCACCTGCGTCAGGTTCGTGGCATCGGTCATTTTCAGGACCTTCAATCCTTTCGGGCCTTCGCACACAAACAGGTTCGGGAAGTCGACGCCCAGCCCGTAGGGCCCGTCCATCGGATAAGACTTCGCCAGCGTCGGCATCGACGGGTTTGAAATATCAACTACATCCAGTACGTTCTGCGCGCCGCCGCAAAATCCACCACCCCGCAGCGTTACATAGGCATAATTACCCTGCACTACCACCGGATCGCATGACCGGATATGACGGTACAGCGACAGTTGCTTCGGATCACCCGGTGTCGAGGCATCGTAAATATGCATACCATCCTGGGCACCAATAAACAGCTTGTCCTGATACGGGAAAATCGTTTCAATACCCCACCCCAGATTGATCGTCTTGCCTTTCACCGGCTTTGATAGTGTCGAAATATCAAAGAGCTGCATCACCGATGAGTTTACGACATACAGCTGGTTGTTCATGATCGCGAACCGTGCCATAGAACCGCCCTGGCCTGTTGTTGAGGGGCTGGTTGTGCCGGAATTACTCTTGCTACCGGCGCTTAAATTAACAAAATCAGACTGTAAATAGGCGCGGCCAAACCAGTACAAGGCAATCGGATATGGAATAAACCCATAATTCCCTTCACAGTCTGTATCAAAAGTCTCAGTCGTAATTTCTTCCTTATAGTCATTGATGATTCGGATCTGGTTGTCATACGACCAGCTGGTGCGACCCACTAGTCCGCCGGTAAACCCGCTTTCTACGCGGCCGGCTTCCTTGATTGCTGCCGGATTGCTGATATCCAGCGCCACCACGTCGATATAGCTATCGGCATATAGAGTATTATCGGCCACGGCCAGATCCACATTCCCCGGAATCGGCAGGAAAGAGATAAATTTCGGGCTCGACGGATTCGAATTATCAATGACGTGAATCCCCTTTTTTACCTCAACGATGAACAGGTAATTGTCTTTGGCATAAATCTTACCGGGTTCAATCAGTTGCTGCGGTGCTGTTGACACAACCGGTTTCCGCAGCTCCTCAAGGGTTACCTTCACCGGAATCTGTTTGCGATAGGTGCGCACTTGCCGGCAGTTGTCGGTACAACCGGCGGTTACGAGTGCTAACCAGCTCATCAGTAGGAGTAGTTGTTTAAATTTCATACAGTTAGGAAGAATTTATAGTATGTAACCAAGAGCCATTTTATTTTACTCAGGTTGGAATCGTGACAAAAAAAATCGCCCGACAGCAAGGCCATCGGGCGATTTATCTTACACAAAAAGTCAGCAATTATCACCTAAAAAATTACTGTTCACTGTTTTCATACGCTGCCTTACCGGCCGGCGCAGTTAGTTTATTTTTCGTAGACCAGCATGCCGCCGCTATGGTAGAGGCGCAGCCGGTTCTGCGTTGTCAGTTCGTATCGGGTTACGTTTTTCAGGTTCGTGAAATACGTTTGTTCCGCCTGCATGGCCTCCGTCGGGCCGGCTATTTTAGTTGAGCCGATCCCATCCACTACCACCTGATCCGATTCAGCCGGTTTAGGCTGTGTCAGTTTTGTGAAATACGAGTTAACAGGTGCCTTGCCTGTCGCTTCATACACACGCGCAGCCGTCAGGACCGTTGCATTGACCGGTATTGCATTCAGTTCAAGCGTAATAGTGTAAGGCGTAGCCGGTTCTACCAGCTTCCAGGTCCCGTCAAGTTTAGCCGTCGACGCACTCAGCGCCACGACCGTTTCATCGTTTCGCTCGCAGCTGAACGCCATGGCGACCAGGGATGCGGCAAAGAGCAGAATCGTTTTCATGCGTTAGGAGACGGATTTACGATTTTCCCCATAAACAATACGGTTCCGGTCGTTTTTTCGTGAATCACGAAGGCAAAAGGCCGGTTGCAGATGTAAGACATGCCCACCGAGGTTACGCCGACGCCGATGCTGGTCACAGCGGCTGCTTCAGTGCCTGACTCGTCGACCGCAACATAGGTATCCTGCTTTACAAAATCGACATACAACTGTTTACCTTTGCTGATGCCCGACAAATCAGCCGCGTTCGAGAAAGCCGTTGGCATGCCCATGCCCGACAGGATGCTGTTTAGTTTAATACTGTATTTCATCCCGAAACGTGGCAGACCGATGTCAATTTTTCCTTCGGCCATCCCTTGTTGCAGACTTGTCCATTCGGTACCGCTCAACGTATTCATCATTGCATCCAGTGATGAGTTCTCGTTGGGCAGCAATACGGTCATTACATAATTCCCCTGACTGTAAGGCAACTCAAAAGCGGTATACGAAGGCCGGAAAGCCCGGCGCAACGGCACATCCAGCCGCATCATCTTGACGCTCTTTGTCTGACCCGACAGGAGTTTAAAATCTGTGTCGTATGTTTGTTTTGTGTCAAATTTTGTTTTCCAGTCGCCCTTAAAATAGAGCGCGTTGAGCAGAAACATCACGTGTTCAGGCTTTACCTCCGAAATCACCGTTGGTATCTTGCCGCTGGTTTTATCACTCGCCCACTTGTTGATCTGGTCTTTAGCCGTCGGACTGTTAAAATCCAGACCGGTTATGTCGGCCTGAAACGTTTTCCGGAGCACCTCCTGAAACGACGTCTCAACCGCAAACCCGTTGCGGTACCACATCGAATTGGCAATCGATAATTTGACGTTCGGATCAACACCCGGCAGGTTAGTCATCAGGTTGGCGTACGTGTCATTTGCTTCTGACAGCGTCTGCGCGTCCAGTTTCAGCGTTTTCTGAATTTCGGTCTGCGTCTGTCCGTTTGCCCCGTTCATCAGCATGCCCAGCGCAATATGCAGACTCAACGGCGAGACAAAGGCATTTTCCGTTTTGGCCTCTTCGGCATACACTTTTTTAAAGAAGTCAAAGGCAAAATCGTTGGTCTGGCCCGCAAACTTTGTGGACACCCGCAGTGCGCCGACAGTACTCTGGCCCGGCGACGGCGATGAATTATTGTTCCGGCAACCGACTGTCCCCACTATCAGCGCGGCGGCAGTAACGGTTGCGGTTAAGGCAAACAGGCGTTTCATGTTCTTTGTTGTTTAACGGGCTATACTATTGACAATCGTTGAAGGCGGTACGGCGCTTCCGCAGCGTTTCGACCAGCGACTCAAACCCGGGAATAGTCTTACCGGCTTCGAAGGTTACGCGGTATTTATCGCCCGAACGTTCGATTTCCAGAAACTCGGCACCACCGTCGGCACAGTCCGGACAGCCAATGCGTTCCGGTTGTTTTTTCAACGCGGCCAGATCAGCCTGTGCGGCTAACGTTTTCCATTCGTCGGCCGTTATCGTTCCCTTGCACGACTTCACCGGTAATTCCTCCCGGTTATCTTTCATGATGAATGTGGCTTCGGCGGGAGTAAGGTCCAGCTGACGCTTGCAGTAGCCGATGCAAAACCCGTAAGAAGTTCCGCTGCGGATAACGACATCGGTTGACGCTCCCTTTACTTCGGCATCAACCCCTTCCTGTGTGCCGCATTGGGCGGCCATCAGGGCTACCATACCGGCTAAGATCAGTGCTTTCATTGTATGTGTTGTTTACTGTTCAGCTGCCTTAAAAATGGTAATCTACACCCATGCTCATGCCAATCGTCTGGGGTCTGGTCCGGACGTCGACGTTTGCTTTGGTCGCATTCTGGAGCGCATGCTGGTACATACCGGCAAACGACGCCGACCAGCGCTGTGTCGGGCGATAACGGAACCGCAGACCAGTCGTTGCCGACAGGGTTACCGGCCGGTATACGCCGTCACCGGATGAGATGGTTACACTTTCATCAACCCGGTTTTTAACGAACCAGTTTGTCAGTAATCCGCCCAGCATGGCAACACCCAGTCGTTTGCGCGGCCGTAACTGATAACCCAGCTGCACGGGCACCTGCACAAACTGATAGTTATTGCTGATTTTCTGCACCTGCTCCGCACTGTATGCGTTATTGCTCGGAATAAACGAATTGCTCTTATCCATAGACACCTGCGCATAATTAGCGTTTGACCCCGAAATAGCTCCCCGCAAGGCATCGGCATACAGATTCGAGGTGCGTATCTCGCTCAGCATGGCCGACTGAAGGTTCGCAACAATCGTTTGTGTCGGGCTATTCACGGTTGAATTAGCCTCCAGATAGCCCACGCCGGTTTCAATCGTCCAGCGGTTGCCCAGTTTCATACCGGTCGACAGCTGATAAGCGACCGAAAGGTCAGCCCGGCTATTGACACGCTGTGTCGGTGAAGCCACCCGGGTGTTTGCCACATAATTGGCATACACCATTCCCGGCTGCGACGACGGGATAGACACTGACGGATTGAACGCCCCCGGCATCACGCTGGCCGAGGCCCACAGCTCCCTGTGTTCTTTCGGCTGGCTGCTATTAACATCCAGCATAACATCATTTATCCGGTACCAGACGATGCGTTGTGTGCCATACATCCGGTCACGCATAGGATGGCTGGACAATGGTTCAAGTGCAGCGATGGATGCTTCCGGCGCGGCAAGGGCAACCGGGGTCACCACCTGTACCGGAGCACCGTAACCAACGGCACTATTTCCCTTAATGGTTTCGGTACCAGCACTTTTCACCGCGTTGTCAGCCAGCACGGCTGCGCTTTCCGGGAAACGTTTTACTGTATTTTCCGCAATGACGTCTGCCGGATTTTGTACTTTTTCCCGATTTGTCGCGGCCATCAGCACCGGTACTTCGGCACCGGCTTCCGCTGCACGAACACCTCCTTTAGCTTGTACAGCTGCTAATTGCGCTTCCGGCAACGGGTTATGCACATTTCGCGGCAATTTTCGTGAGTTATCCACAGCCATTGTGGATAACTTCGGTGCTCCGGCCGGCTTAGTGGCGGAAGCCAATACGTCCGGTTGTTTTGTAATTTGTTCAGACGGCGTACCAGCCGGTTTAGCTGCTGAGAGCACCGGATTTTCCTTTACCGGAGTATCCATTGCCCACCAGCCAAGGCTCAGCAGCAAAACGGCCGCTGCCGCCGCCGCGCTCCAGCGCATCCATGGCCGTATGCCTGTCAGACCACCGCTACCGGTAGCACCGGCCATTGGCGTACCGCCCCACAGTGGAATAATTCCACGATCCTCTTCCTCGTCGAGCCGGCGTTCGATAGCGTCCCACACACGGGCCGGAGGCATTTCGGATGCCTCCCCGAACGCCTTTCTCCAGAGGGCCTCACCTGGCTCATCAGGACGTTTCCCTGGTGTATGTTCTTCAAACTGACTCATTTCTTATTGGCGGCATTCCGCTGGATGGTAATTTATCTTCTTTCTGTAATTTCTGCTGAAGTAATTGTCGGGCTCTGGCGTACTGCGATTTTGAGGTTCCTTCTGAAATAGAGAGCATTTCGGCAATTTCAAGGTGGTTGTACCCTTCGATCGCATACAGGTTAAACACAGCCCGGCACCCCGGCGGCAACTCCTGCACCAGCTGCAGCAAAAACTGGTAGTTCAGCGATGGCAGACTTTCGTCGGCCTGCCCGATAAACGGGGCCATGTCGGCAATATCGGTCGTTTGCTCCCATGGCTTTTGCTGCCTGATCTGCTTGAGGGCCGTGTTGATGACTACCCGTTTCAGCCATGCCTC
Organism: uncultured Arsenicibacter sp.; assembly: GCF_945952095.1. GTDB lineage: Bacteria > Bacteroidota > Bacteroidia > Cytophagales > Spirosomataceae > Arsenicibacter. The sequence continues at coordinate 25,406 of NZ_CAMFHL010000074.1, forward strand.
GAGCGGACACTCAAACCGGAATGAGCCAATGTGCTGAAAGATCTTCACAAACGCATCCTGCAATACATCCTCGGCCTCCTCCACGTCTTTAGTGTACCGTTTACAAATGACAAAGAGCTTCCCGGCAAACCGCTCATAGAGCTGTCGCTGCACTGAACGGTCCTGCCGCCGGCATCCTTCAACTAATCCGTAATCATCAAGCATAGTAACGTCGACACCATAAAGACCCACCCCTTCCTGAAACGGTTGGAAAGCCTTTCTCATTTTTAACAAATTTTCACATAAAGGGGTTGACGCTTTCCCGATTATCAAAGATTTTCCGCTTCCTCAAAAGAAATACAGCCCTATCCGCTTCTGCTCTACCTTCGGGCTACCAAAAACTAAGTGAACACAGATGAAAAAAACTTTTTTGCTTGTACTTGCCTTACTGGCTTTCTTCAGCGCTCAGGCACAGCTGGCCAACGATAATACACTGGTGGTCCAGCTTGACGGCAAGGAATATAAAACCCAGCCCCGGCAGATCCGGATCGGGAATTACGCCTACTTTACCGGCAACAGCACTAAGCCTGACCGCATGCTCCGTGTCTGGCTGGGCGACTTCAACGGGCGGGCTGTCAGCGAGCCGGGTCTTTACCTGATCGTCAATGCTGACCGCCCCGACACCCGCGAGAACATCAAACGGGCCCAGGACCTGGGCAAATACAAGGGTATTGCCGCTATCCGTTACGTGGAAGAGACAAAGACGCCGCGCATGGAATACCACGTCGGCGATTCGCAGAATAACAACGAAACGCTGGAGGTTAAGTCGGTCAGCGACGGGTTTATTGAGCTTTCGTTCAATGCCACCCTTGCGGGTACGTACTGGAAAGAAAAAGCATCGGCTACCGTTTTCGGTGGTCTAGGCCGTCTGCGGGATAAGGTTGAAAACAAAATCGTAACCTCAGCGACCGGCTACGACACAAATATTGATCCGGAAGGCAACGGCTACAAAAAGCAGGATAAAACCGACGAGGTTGTCCTGAAAGACGGTAAAATGCGGCTGAAGAAAAACTAAGCCTCCTCACGTGCTAACGCACGCTCCGGGGGACGTTCCTGC
>NZ_CAMFHL010000075.1 GCF_945952095.1 uncultured Arsenicibacter sp.
GACACGGTTGAAGTTGATGCTCATGCGGTTTGTCTCTGTTGCTGGTATTTCTTTGTGTGTTTCTGACATTTTGAAAGTTGGGCGGAGGTAATCCGCCCGTTCAGGTTGTTACTCATTGCTAAATTCGGGCAGTACTCCAAGGTAGAAATACCGTTCACCCTGCTGTACTGCTGTCATGCGGAGCGGCATAAGTTCAAGTCCCCACTCCAAATGAGTGTCCGGCTCGCCACACTGCACAAAATCGCCTGCACAGAAGTATGGGGCAACGGCCTCGCCTATGTGCATAAATATTCCCTCGTCGATCTCGCATGGCGCTGCCATGAGGTACTTGCTAAGATCAAGCCCGGATTCTTCCCAGCCTTTGAGTGTTTTAATGCGCGGCTGGCGTGGACTTGTATCAATGCACAGTGCATGGCCGAATAGCTCCAGCGCTTCTGCATTGTTGTACTCGTTGATCTGCATGGCACACGACCGGCAATAGTATTTGTGTGTGCTGAAATTGAAAAAAGTAGCATTGGGGTTACTGCAGGCTTTGCGGTTGCATTCTGCGTTACAGCTACCTTTTGCTGGTTTGGGGGCATCCGCGCTCTGCCGCTTGATTGCCTGTTCGTTTTTGATATGGTCTCTGAATTGACCGGCTGCTGATTTCATAGCTGGGTATTGTCTTTCAGGAATTTTTGAAGGTATTCCGGACAGTTGGCCATTGTAAATCGGGTGTCCGGGAAAACGAATGCCGGTTTGTAGATTTCTACTTTGGCCGGAATATCGACGTTGAAAAAGCCAAGGCTACCTTTGACGGGAAATTTTTCACTCAGCCAGCGCAGGTCTTCGGTTATCCATGCCCAGGCTTTTGGGTATGCCTCAATACAGGCATCTATCTCATGAATTTTTTCCATGGGAACGCAATCGACAACCTTAACGATGCAGGTTGCCAGGCCTTTGTTTGGGGTGCGGCTGTCGGCGGCCCCGCACAACAACAGGTCGCCCCGGTAGGATGTTTTCCAGACGCGGGTTTCGATGGTCTTAAATCCGAACTCGACCAGACTCAGCCATGGTGTCGGATTTTTGGGGGAGTTATCGGATAGTGTTATTGCTTTCATAATTTGGGTTTGGTTATCGATACAATGCCTAGTAGCAGGAGTTTTATCAGATTAACGTGGCCGAAGTCGTACGTATCGAACTCATCACCCTGCTCGTATTCTACTTCCATGTGCCTTGCCCGGATAGTACAGGACTGAGTAACATACAGGGTCACCAGCTCCCTTGCCCAATACTCCGGATAACTTGGCAAGTCGCCTTTATAGTCAACTGTCTCTCTGGCTGGAACAGCGATTTGATCAAGATCGAATACGTTATTCCTCTCCGGAGCCGGTGGATGCTTTGCCATCCGGCTTTCAAACTGCCGGTCGATCATGGGCGGGATGCGGTTATGTCGTCGATGTGAAAAAGCATACCAGAGCAGTATCTGTCGTTACCATCGTAGGTTATAAATGACATACTGTTCCGGTTGAACCCATTACACAGGAGTATCCAGCTGAGTCGGTAGGTATTGGCAACAAGGGTATTTTCCAGTGTCATTATTTTAGGGAAAGCCCCTGCAATGGTTTCATTCAGATCGGAAGTCCGTTCCACATTAATATCATTGAAACCGTTCTGGTAGCGCTTGTAAACTGTAAAGCTCGCCTTGTCCTCTATGGGGAATGACTGGTTGTACGCTCCTTTGAAATGCAGAGTATTATCCGGGGTAACAAAGGCGGCTACCAGACCATTATAAGTCAGGGTCATTTCGTCAGACTCAGTTAATGGATTCTGGCACTGCCTGCCGTTTAAGCGCTCCGTAATGCTTTTGATCAATTGTTGCCTTAAAAGTTCCGGATCGTTGCTGTATAGTATCCGGTCTATTTCTGCAGCAATCAATGCGCCGGCAATAACCAGCTGTTCAATGCGTGATTTCTGGACTATCCGCTCATAATACTTGTCGTCCCAGGAGTTAGGATAGAAATAGATTGGCTTACGTTCTATTGGCTCCGAGAATTTAGGGTTTTGAAAGAGGATAGATAGCGTTGCGCTTATCAACTTCTCATAGTCATTTTGAGACAGGTCTTTTTCAATTGAAAAGCCATGTTTGTTAATCTGCTCATGCCGCTCTTTGGCAATTAGGTCCACTCCTGATCTCATACTCATGGTTAAAATAGTTGATAGTGATTACTTAATGTGCTTCTGTTTCAGTCTGGCGGCATCTAGTTTGAGGTCGGGCACTCCATCGACGCAGATAAACCAGCAGGTTTTCTTTTCCAGCAGGGTTACAACATTGTTGGGGTACATTAACTTGTGCTCGTCCCACTTCTGATTGATTTTGGCCTCAATTGCAGGCCATTCGGGGGCTTCTTTTAATTCGGCCGTGGTAACAGGGGTATCTTTCATCGTAATGCTATTTTCTCTTTTTCTTTCCTTTGCCTTTTTTCTTCTTTGACTTTTGCCGGGCTTCTGCACTGAGTTTGTTTCTCTGCTCAATGAGTCTCTGTTTACGGCTTTGCTTTTCATCCTCATCATATTGGTGTTGGGTAGTATGAGAATGGGGCTGCATGGCAGCGGAAAGCATTGCGGCCATAGTGAATGCTATTTTGGCTGATTTTGTCAACATGACTGGATTTTGTGAAAGTGGTTGCTTTTATTTTTCGGGATTAACTTTTGCTTGAAATGCGGGGGATAGATTTGACGGCCAATCGGGGAGCGGTTGCCAGCATAAAGGATTTGCCGCATAATAATGTCCACCCTGTTCGCCATCTTCGGAGCCGGGAACACACCAGTCATAGTGTGCTTTTTTGCCTTCCCAAAGCGTGTTGTAGCTCATCTAGGCTACCAGCATAATGTTCTCATATTTATCCAGAACCAAAATCCTGCTACCGTCTTTCGGGGCTGATTCCATGTCGCGCCATCCGTTGTCGAATGTATGCAGCAGGCTGGTCATGTGAGGATTCCGCTCGATTACCTTTGTCAGCATAAGTTCGGATAGGCTGTCTATGGTATGACCACGACTGACCATGGCCAGACACAGGCAAAACAGCAGATCGGCCAGTTCTACATCAAACCGGTGTTCGTTGACCAGCTTGATTGTCCTCTGCCGGCCGGCATCAGTTTTCCACAATGTCTTTTTCTCCTTATCCAGCTCGGAACCCCAATGGATCGCTTTGGAATCGATGAAGTTGTTACGCCGGATGGTTTCGGCCAAAGCCTCGGATGATTCACCGACGATGCCAAGTACTCCGCACAAATTGACCTGATTTGTCTGTTCGGCTTTCTCGATGCCGAATGCAGCAATAGCCTGTAGAAGTTTTGAAAAGCTCATGGTTAGTAGCTGAAATTGGTCCAGTGGATTAAGTCTGCAACATACTCGCCGTCATTCTCCTGAATGATAATGGGCATAAACCATTCATGGAACTGCAGGTAATCATCGAAACCGTCATTTTTTGCGAATGTCAGTGTATTCACTTTCCGACCATCAACGTATACCTGAATCATTTTTTTGCCCTTGGGCAAACACATACGGACAACCTGCCGGCCGGTACATTGTGCATAGGCAAATACCTGATAGTCGCTGGTGCGAACGCCGGTTGCAAATTCGATTTTCCGGGTTTTGTTCCAGCGTGGCAGGGCATTGCGGTCGAATGATGCTTTACGGACAGTATGCTTTTTGGGGGCAAAACCATTTGTCAGGTACGCAATAACCTCTTTCTCGTAGAGAATCGGGCCGGTGTTGTCGCCCTGTCTGGCCCAGCATTGGCGGGGCAGGCTGGCCATTATCTTGACGGGGAAGTTTGTCGGTAACTGGTTCGGGAATTCTGTTTTGAAACCTATAATCATACTTTTTTACGGGATTTTGTTTGCACTTCTGAACTTGTCAATTGTTGCAGGGCTTCCAGCCTGGCTTCTTTTTCGGCTATTCTCAGGTACTTTGGCAGTCCGGCGTTTAATTCGTCGATCATGATCAGCATCTGAGCCTGACTGTAGCCAAGACCGGGGAACCGTTCCAGCCAGTAGGCTACTGTTTCTCGCTCACGTTGCATTTGGCTCTGCCGTGTCATGGCTTTCTAAATAGTCCTGTATTGTGATGTCCTGTTCAATGAGGTCTTTAACCAGCTGGTTAAAAGCAAGATGTTTGGCTCTGACCACTATCTCATCATGAAAGGCCGTAGGGTAGGTCTCCTGAGTAAATTGTAAGATGCGTTCTTTCAGGCTTTTGGCTTCATGCCGCTCTGCGTATGACATTAACTGCATCTTTTCCGTAAGAAAGGCTTTATGGTCGCTGGCGGCCAGCTTCATAAACTCCAGTTTCCGTTCCGGTGTAAAAGGTATTAGCTGTCTGTTATTCAGGTAGTCATACAGCAAATTTCCGTAGTCCATATAATCGTTTCCGGCTTTTATGAACTCATAAGCATTTTCGAGAGTATATCGCAGGACTGCCTCTGTGTCTACTTGCGGCTCCGGAAGTGCCAGCGCATTTTTCCGCTCAATTTCCTGCCGAAGTGTGCCATTTTTCTGCTTGTATTTTTTGTAAGCACTCATGATCTTGCCAAACTGGACCGGCGCAAACTGAGAAATAATGTCTTCGTTTTTGATGTCCAGATTCCCTGACAATGCCAGATCATAAGCCATTGAGATTTCTTCCAGGGTGTACTGGCGGTAGACCCGCATTACGTGTTCGGCCATCAGGAACAGTTCTTCGTCGATTTCGCTCTGATCTTTCTTTGCCAGATTGACCCCCAGCAATTTGTAGATTTTACGAAACAGGTTGGAAATCTGAGTTAGCGAAGCCGCCGAAACCAGTGTCCCCCCCTCCAAACATTCTAGCAAGGGCTCCCTGAAGGTCAACTTCTTTTCTTGCGCCAGTTCCTGCGTTTTTCTCTGCGTGATTTGTGTTGCCATGGTTGCGTTTCGGCTTGTTTTCGTTCAGCTGCTCGCCGGCAAGGTTGTATTTGCCTTCAACGATTTCGGTTACATACCATTCCAGTGATTGTACAAGCCCGTTTTTTGTGCTGATGCTTACTCTGGGGTTCAGGACGATGTTCAGATATGCGCCCTCGCATACTTCAAGAAATGTGAGCTGGTGTTTTATAGGCTGGGTGAGCTTTGTTCGGTAGTACGAGTTGTACTTTTTATCCCACAGGGCGAAGACCTGTGTTTTGGTGTATTGCCGGCCCTCCACCGACACAATTTCTTCTTCACCAATTTCTTCCTCTGTCTGTCCGTCGTCGGTCGGTCTCGCACGTATGTGCGTATGACTGACAGACTGAAAGAAATTATTATTATTAACTATTAAACTATCCTTTTCCGCGCGGCCGTGCCCGCGTATATGCGTGAGGGGATCAGGTAGGTTATCGGTAGCCGAATCGGTAGCCATTTGGGTCGGATTTCCGACTCTATCAGGTAGGCTATCGGTATGCTTATCGGTAGCCTCATGGGTCGGAAGTCCGACCTGATTTATTTCGCTGATTTTAAAGACAATTCTACCCTTAATTTGGCCTGCTCCTTTTTCATAGATGAGATACTTTTTCTCATGTAGCCATTCTAAGGCTTTATAAAACTCCTCTTTTCCTATTCTTGTAAGAGCATGCCAGTAAACAAAATTTGTCTCTACTGTATCGACGTTGCCTGACATGGCTACAGATAGCATAGCAGAAAACAAATTGCCTATATTCCCCCTAAAACCAGTTTCTTTTGCTGCAGTAGAGTGAAATTTGGTTAGTGCTTCCATGTAATTATACTGTACATTCATGGCGTTTTGTGAGAGAAAAAGTTTGCTGATTTTTTATTGAGCAATGGCAATCTCTCGGAGCGTTTAAGAACAAAATGAAGCTCATCACATTTGTTGTTACTGAGAATCTTAACCTTGATTCTTTTCCCTTCAAGGATTCTTTTGATGATATAGAACTGCAGCTTTGAGTTAGGATGATTTCCGCTTAAGGCATTGTAGAAATGGTCTCTAATTCGCTTGTAAAGGTTTTTGCTTGCTCCAATGTAAATGTCATCAAGCTGATAGACACCTTCGGCTTTTTTCAGCCCAACTGAAATGCCGTCAACAACACTTTCTATAGCAATGTCTTTTTGTAAGACTGTTGAATCATCTGCTAAAGATGACCTGATTAGGAAGTTATTTTGTTTGAAAGCGATTAGGTATAAGGCATTAGCTGCAAGTTCATTCAACATGATACCTTTGCCGGAAATGATGTAATCAATGTTCTCCTGCATTCCATATTTTATCGGACTGACAGGGATATTGATGCGCGTTTTCTTATGTAGTTTTTCTACAACATCGCTTATCGGTGTTGAAAATTCTATACTCATGTTCAATACCAGTAAGGTTTTGAGTGAAAAATAGTTGAAATTGATTTTTTCGTGGCAACAAAATCCCCTTCGTATAACAGAAGGGGATTAGTTTTGACTCTATCTTTTGGCCAAGATGAGTACAAACGTCCATTGCCCGGATCGTATTAGTTTAATGGTTTCTGGGCCATTTTAGTTAGCTCCTCAACGGTTATTGTTTCGGCCATTAGATTCAGACCGATAACTTTTGATTTGATGAGGGCTTGATCTAACTGCTCGACAATATCCAAAACTGCATCGTCAATGACTTGCATTTCGTGGAGGTCAGTTTTGGCATCATCTTCCATTTTATCGGCAATGAATTCAATAGCGCGGTCGCGCAGCGAGTTGCGGTAGTCGAACAGGGCATACATGATGGGCATGAGGTTGTGACCCGGTTCGATAGCCAAGGTGATTTGCGATGGTAACATACTGTTTATTGGACGTTTTGTTGCCCTGAGTGTGATTGGGGCTAATAAAAAAGAAACGGGTACACACATGCCGTTGTCCAACCCACAGTACGGGCCAAGGTTTCCAAACCCTGACGGCAGTATGCACCCGTTTCTTTCAGCCCTTTTACAGGACAGAATATCTTCGGAGACTACTGGTAGCAATAAAAAAAGCCGACAAACGACTTTGCGGCATCTCTGCCGTACTGTGAATTGGACATCGCAAACGTACAAAAAAACGTCTGGTTTTGTCAAGTCGGATAGCGGATTTTTCTTTGCCCAGGTAGTGCCCATGATTATAATAGTTGAAATTGATTAAAAAAGGCCCGTAGTTAACGAATTAAGTACGGGCCCCGGCAAACTGCTTATCGCTCAATTATGGCGAATGGCGCAAAGGTTTCGCGCATAGAATCGAACTTGCTGTCTACTGCAGTTTCCCACAGTTCTTCAAAGTTTTCGCAGACGACATACAGTAGTACCTGACTATTGGTTATTTCGGCTTCGATCTTTACCTGTAGCTTGTAGGGCTCGTCACCCTCAAAGAAAGGCACCAGCACCTCAAACGGATCTTTTGTAGCTGGGATTTCGGCCTGAATACTGACGCCGGTATTTCTGTTACCGTTCTTCTCATTCTCGTCGAACTGGTTGATGGTGGCCTTGATGTTCCAGCGCATTAATTGGTTGACCAATTGGGAATGTGCCAGACGGTCCTGGAATAAATGGCCTTTGAAGCGAATCAGCTGGAGGAGAGAGTCCTTTGAGTGGGCTGATTTATTAAGCCCCAGACTGGTCAGGAACGGGTGCCTGGTTAATTTGCCTTCGACGGTGATTTTGCCGGCCGATTGCTCAAGTTCTGTAAACGTAATGCTCAGTTGTGGCTTGTCAAAGAGGACACTACACTGATCTTTATGCGTTTCAGTTGTAACACGTTTCCTTTTTGAAACATACTCGGCCGGAGCTTTGAAATTACCTTTCAGGCTAATTGGCTCGATATTGTGGGGTTTCCCGGCTTCTCCGCGCCGGATGATGTACTCGCCCGGCTGTGCATTCTCGGGCAGATGAACAATAAGTTGTTCCATAATTGAAAAAACAGTTGAAAATTAATTGTTAAAAATTGACATCTGGCGGTACTGCGCCTTTTCGGATGGTGTCATTTCGCGGGATTCCACTACACTGCCATCCTCCGTACTGATGTACTCCATTTTCCAGTTTTCTGTGTCGGCATTAGCCATCACCTCGACACTTTCTTCGATGTACCCGTTACGAATATCCCGAAGGCGGATTTTTTTTTCTTCTTTGAGCGGTTTGGTTTCAGCCTTATGCTCGTCTTTGGCTTCTTTTAGCGCCTCGTCTCTGCGTTGGATCGTAATGTCGATCTCGGCATTACGCGCTCTCAGTTCCGCAATCTCCTCTTTGGTGAGTTTACGACGGACGATAATTTTTGAGGTTGCTCCCATCTATTAAAAGGTTAGTTTAAATTGATTGAACGCAAAAAGGCCAGGTTGCTATATTCTCTTTGCCTACATTCCACACCTTCGGAACAGTCAGCCCTCGCGGTACTGAACAGAGAAATATAACAACACTGGCCATGCCCTGTAAACTATCCGGGCAAAGTAATGTCTTGGTACGAAGATGTATGTAAGAAATGTAGGCAATGCAAAAATAGTTGATATTGATTAATCTGCAAGCTCCGCTGAGGGAACGGTCAGAAATTCTCCGATACATTCCGCCATGCGCTGAGGTATTACAGGCACTACCGAATTACCGATAAATTTCTTTTGTGCTGTCATTGTGCCCAAAAGAACGTATTCATCATCAAAGCCTTGTATCCGTTTCAGTTCTGAAATCAACAGCATTCTCATTTTAATGTCAACCATGCCGTAAAGCCCCATGAACTCTTTAATCTTTACGGTCATAGGTGAGTCTGTATCAAATATCCGGATTGCCAGCTGACCGCTTTCCAGCACGACGAGGTAGGAGTAATGCCGGTCGGCCGTAATGGTTGGGTGTGCTGTATCCACGCTCTGAATTGTATGCTCAAACTGTGCATTCAGAATATAGTGGTGGTTGCCGGTAAGCAGGGTCGGAGACGGCTCGTCGAGACTACGCGGGGTGTTATTGTGCTGGTTGGTCAAAATGCACTGAACAAGCCGCTGTTTCGGGATTGTGACCAGTGAGGTGGTCGGTCCATTGACAGATTCTGTCTGGGCTCCGCCTGAATAATAATTGGTCATGAACGACGACTGCACCAGATTGAATTTTGGGTTTGCTGTCAGACTCCCGGCTGGCTGATCAATGGATGCGGGTTCGCTGTTGCCAAACTGCTGATCAAGAAAAACCGGCTGTACCAGCTCCTGATTGCCTCCGGTTGTCGTTATTGTTCTGGCTGGGCCGTCGATGGAAACAACCCGACCTGCAGGATTCCGGCCCGGCACATCATTTTGCCGCTGCACAATAAATTTGGCTGAAACTACGCTCCGGTTGGGCGCAGTTGTAATGGTGCCAATCGGCTGTTCTACATCTTCTATCCGGTCTTTTGCCTGCCCTCCGTTGGTCCGGGTAATAAAGTTGGCAGACACAAGCGCATGGCTGTCGGTAGTTGTCATGGTGCCTGCCGGGCCATCGATGCCAATGTTCTTGTGTTGGGGCTGGCCACTGTATTGCTTTGACAGGAACTGAGTCTGTACCAGACTAATCCGGTCCTGAGTGGTAATGACGTTGCAGGGCTCATTGAGGCTTTTGCCATTGTTGATGCCAGTAGTCGGGTTGTTGCCCATGTATTTCACCAGAAACCCTCCGTCTTTAGGCTGTACTGTTGACACCAGTGCACAGGTGTTTTCGGTAGTAAGCGTAAAAGAAGGTTCTTCCAGGCTGCGGACCCGGTTGTTAGGGCTGCCCGAATTATATACCTGCAGGAATGCGTCTTCGCCACCGGCAACGTGCTTAATCAGTCCGGCATAAATGCGTTCCAGTGTCTTTTCGCTGTAAGGTTTATCGCGCAAAAAGATGCTGTCTCCCTCTTTGTCTAGCTCCAGCACATCCCGTACCGGCATCCATGGTCGCAGACCTCCGAAAATACCGTCGCTGACTTTTTTCGCATGAGTAGCGGCCGGCCACCGGATTGGTAGTCCCGGCCGGGCAAAAATAGCGAAGTAGCGTAACCGGCTGGTGTATGCTCCGTAATCGGCGGCATTGAGTAGTTTATACTCAAAATTAAAACCCATATCGGTAATCTGGCGAATCCAGCGCTGGTAGTCTTTTCCTTTGTCGCGGCTCTCGGGAATGAAGTAGGGTTCGTATACGCCTGTTTTCTTATTCAGGACCAAATGGCAGGCCGGTGCCTTATGTCCGTCAAATTTATGTTTCAGGTCTGTTTTTGCTACCAGTGGCCCCCAGCTCATAAACTCCCTTACGTTTTCAATCATGAAGTAATCAGGGTTAATGGCTTCGATGTAACGGGGCATATGATCTGCCAGCGACCGGCTATCGGCATCGCGGGGTTTACCGCCTTTGGCGTTTGAGAAGTTCGTGCATTCGAGACTGGCCCAAAGTAGCAGTTTGGCATCCGGATATCGTTTGCGCATGGCGTTAACGTGGGCAGTCAGTACGGACAAATCCATCAGGGTGATGTCTTCTGTGAAGTGCAGGGTTTCCGGATGGTTGGCAGCATGGGATTTTATAGCAACAAGATCATGATTTACGCAGGCAATGGTTTTACAGATTTGCTGATTATCCAGCATGGCTTTTGCAAAACCGGTGGTTGTTCCACCGGCTCCGCAAAAAAGGTCAACTACAAGAAATACCGTTTTTTGCTTCATTTACTGAGTTCGTTAAGTTCCTGAATGTGTTTGTCAATGCAGGCAAGTGCAGCCTCTGTACCCTCATTTCTGAGTGTTGCGGCTATGGCTTCCAGCCGCTGCAGTGTATTGGCAATTTCATCATCATCGGTGATCATGACCTTACCATCCAGAACAGCCTGAGAGTAGTTGACCATGATCTGTAGCATTTCGGGGCTCTGGCAACGTGCCATTGCGGTTGTCAGATTGTGAATAGAATCAGATACGGCGCTGATCTCCTGTATTTCACCGTCTGAATGGGTCTGCACTTTCTGACGCCACAACTTTGCTGCTTCAGCCGTGGCCAGCGTTTTAAGCGGGGACTTGTCGAGCAACCGCGTTCCGGCCATGTGCAGGGCGTGTGTTACGGCTAACTTCTGAACTGTCATTTTCATTGTACTCAAATCTTATAGCGTTCTGCTGCCCGATCTACTGAAACCACCTGACGTAAAATTGTGTCAGCATGAAAATTGTCCGACGTTGTAGGGGCGGTATAGGCAAAAATCCCGTCAAAATAAACGGCGGCCACTTCTGTAATGAGACAGGAAACTATTGTTGTATAGGCTACGGTTAATTTCCTCATGCCGACTCTGTTTGCAAAGCCAAGGGCTGAACTGCCCCATGTCTGCGGGAAGTGCTCTACTGCTATTTCCTGATCATCAACACGGCGTTCGTGGTGTTGGTCGCCGAATTCATACTTAATAAGCGGCAGGTCACGTAGTTTTGCCTGGTATACTGCACTTGCTAGTGATTCAATTACTCCCATTTTTAAGTTCTTCTTTAAGTTGTTTAAACAGGGCTATATCAAATTTCTCATAGGGTATACCCAGACGGGATACTCCGAAGTCAATACACTGATTGACGTAATGCCAATACCGGCGCTGACTTATGCCGCTGGTTGTGTCGGGCTCCTGTTTTATTTCCCCGTCAGCCACATATTCCACATACAGAAAGTTTACTTTCAGGAACAGGTGAACCTGTTTTTTGCTGAACGGAAATCCCTGCTGTTCGATGATTGCCGAACGGATATTCGGAAGTACGCAGGCATGGTAATACCTGCGTACTTCATCCGAATGGGGCCCGGAATAATAATCGATGGTTATTTCAACCTCACAATCGTCCCAGCTTCTGATCTCGTCCATGAAACCGTCGAGGTCCACGACTTCCAGCTTTCCGTTTTTAATCACGCCTGCAGCTGTAGTTCGTTTCATGTTTACCGATATTCAGGTATTGGCATCCACCTCATATTATCCCAATTTTTGCGCAGGTCTTCTGCTGTTAGCTGCCGGACTTCGGGCTTATACTTGCCACTTGGCCAGACAATCACTATATCCTGTCCGGGTTGCGGTAATTCATCTGAAAAGTACCGCCAGCCGCAATTGCATTTCTTGTTTTCGTCCATGGTTTACAGCACTTTTAACCGTCGCAACTCCCAGAAGCATCGTACTGTAGCCAGAATATCATTCAGGGCATCGTGTGCTCCGTCGAATGTTTCATTGAACAGATACTTGTAAAGCTCCTCCAGTCTCGGACTCTTGAACAGGCCGTATTTGAGTGCTTTGGGTGGGTTTGGAATCTGGCAAAACTCCTTTGACCCTTTCATGGTGCAGATGTCCGGTATCAGCATGAAGTCCGGAAACTGTCCCAGCATTCTGACACATTCACAGGACACTACCGGCTTGTCAAAGTCTATATTGTGTGCGACTTGATAGCTACAGGCCTGCATATCGCGTCGGAACTCATGCAGCACGTAGGTAAGATCATTGCCAAATTCCATGGCAAATTCTGTAGTAATGCCGTGGGTTTCGGTTGATTTTGCCGGAATGGTAAAGCCATCCGGCTTGATGATCCGTGATTCCGTTTTGGTAATCTCTCCCTCGGCATTGCAGATCGCCCACGCCAGCTGGGTTATTCGTGGCCAATTGTCGGTATTGGTGACTGGCTCTTTATAGGATTTGGGTACACCGGTTGTCTCGGTGTCATAGAAAAGATACATATGGTCGGTGAGTTAGGTTGCCGGTCGGGCTCCGACCGGCAACAGATTTAGTTTAGAATGGCAAATCGTTATCCGGCTCTGACATTCCGACAAACGGATTAGGCTGTGCAGCCATCTGCTGACGAGGGGTTGGTGGCGGAGCGGTACGGTTTGCATACGGGTTTGTATGCTGATCGTGTGCCGGTGCTGGTGCCGGTGCAGCCTGCTGGCGTTGCTGGCGGGGCTGGGCTTGCTGGCCGCCGGGAACGTAGGGTAGCAGTTTAAAGCATTTATTTTCGGTATACCATTTCCCGTTGTACTCCCGGGACTCGGGAGAGAAATGGACTTCCATCAAATCACCCACGTTGTACCGCTCGGCGTCGCCGATAGTAGAATTCCATAATGTAAATGCTGCCTCTTTTGGGTACTGGTCGCCATACTCAATGACCATCGTCTGTTTTTCCCATGGGGCATTCCGGCCCATGCCTGATTCGATTTCGGAGAAAAGGACAATTCGTCCAACTTGTGTTGCCATTTAAAAAAGTTGTTGTGTTATTTGATAGATGCTTTGATGCAGGGACCGCCTTTTTTGGCGGCTTTCCGGATTACCATCATGAGTTCTCCGGTTTCTTCGTTTATGACTTCCTTTCCCTTTATGGGGGCCGTTTTCATCTGCTCCTGATACTCTGTCCGTGCTTTCTCGGCTTCCTTAACGTTTTCGTTTAAGACTTGCCAGTTCGGATCATCGTCGTAAATGTATTGGGCCGTTTCGCTGGGCGTCAGATGAACGCCTGCCTTCATTACGCCACCAGGGCCGTACGTTTGTAGCTCACGGATAACGGAATCGTGCTTTTTCAGAAGGTCTTCAATACGCTTTGCTACATAGGCAAACTTCTGAGCCATTGCTACTAATCGTAGAGCGTCATAACCGTTTTGCAGAACCTCATCACTGAGTTCACGAGTCAGTTTGTCGATGTCTTTTTTTGTCGAGTCGGCAATGTCGAACAACTTTTTTTCCTTCTCGTGGGAAAGGTCAAAACTCTGTTGTACAACATCGGTTTCCTGAGCGGCGATTACCTCTGCCTCATAAACCTCTATGACTTCGGAAGATTCAGTTGGATCAGCTTTGTTTTCAAACGCCAGCCATGGCTGAAGTATGTCCGGCGTTTTCTTTTTCTTACGTGCCATTATTCTACGGGTGCGGGGGCTGCCAGTTCTTCAAATCGTTTCTTAGCGGCGTCGAGAAACTGCTTGTGGTGAATAACCCCGGCTGACAGTTCGGCCTTCAGGGCCGACAAATCATCGGGGCTCTTACAGTCAGCCAGGCACTGGATCGCTTCTTTAATTTCCTTTTCGGTCGGCGGGATAATTTCCCCGAAACCATCTAATTCGCGCATAAATACAGCATTCAGATGTTTAGCGCGTTCCTTTAGCCAGTTACCGTATCGCTCCAGAAGTACGGGCTCATTTTTCCATAGTCTGTACTTTTTGGTCAGTTCCTCGGCCGTGACCAGTGCTGACAGATCATCCCAGATTTTGTGGTCGAGTTTCTTCCATTGTTCATCCGTGAAAATTGAGTAATCCGTACCTGGTTTTGCTGTTTCTGCGGCCTGCGCCTGCTCTGGTGCGGCCTCCTCGGGCTGCGCCGTCTGCTGTTGCTGGCTTTGCCGCTGATTCTGTCGTGGTTGCCGCTGCTGTGGGGATTGCTGCGGCTGTTGTGGTTGACCTGTCCGGCCGCTACCGGCGTTGCCGTCGTCGTCTTCATCATCGACGTTCAGGCCTAAAATGGCCACCAGTGCATACCGTCTGGCATAGGTAATGGCGGAACCAATGGCCTGTGGGGTGTAGTGGGGTTTTTCGTCTCTCCAGGCAACTTCGCCTTTGCTGTTCTTCTCTTTTGAGTATTCCGGAACCGGATTGATCTCAAAGGTTGACATCACATACTCGCCGCTGGTATGCATCAGCATTGTTGTCAGCTGGTTTGTACCGCTGGGGTGCTGGCTGTAGGTTAGCCCTACTTCAGCCATTGGTGCCGCAATTGCGTCCTGAATATCAGGCAGGGCTGCGTATTTAGATTTATAAAAAGGGTTCTTCGAGTCCTTTTTGATTTTGATGTTTTTGGCCTGCAATTGGCACAGCGCCTTAATAATCTCGGTTATTGAGGGTGATCGTTCCATTTAAAAGTTAGTTGATTTTAAATAGTTATTAACCAAAACACAGAGCGGGTTAAAGATCATGTGATAAACTACATAACCTACCGCTATCAGTATGATGCCCCGGAAGGCATCCAGTGACTTGTTTATTTTCTTCATGCAAAAAGTAGTTGAAATTGATTAAGATTGTCTCTTGTAATCAGAGACTAGCTGACTAATGAGCCTGTCCTGCGTTTGCCGCTCTAACAGTTCTTCGGTCACAAAGGCATCTACAATGAGTTTTGCAGCCGCCTGTAGATTTACTGACCGGTCAACCGTGATTGTTCCGGTTATTGTTATTTCCTGCCCTTGCGGTGGTCTGGAATATTCGGCTTTGAACCACACTTTAACAGCAAGTGAACGATCAACCTTTTCTATGCTTATGTCCACTAACTGAAACCGTGTATCATTCCAGTGATTTACCGCATAGATAAGCGGCAGGGTGTCTTTTTCCTGTAAGAGCCAGTAGATTGTCATTTTTTCTTAGGAAATGCCTCGTCGATATTCACGTTGAGGGCAGTGCTGTGATTGTAAATGAACTCGCTCAAATCTGTCTGGCTAAACCGGACAACCTTAGACCGTTTGGCGTCCGGATCAGACAGGCTGATCTGGCGCAACCGGCCGGCTTTAACCCAGGTCTCGATTTGCCGAACGGAAACATTCAGCATTTGAGCAACCTGCTCCTTTGTGTAAAGGAGCAGGTTGGTTTTCAGACTATGATTTTCGGCTTTAAGATTTTCGATAGCCTGGAGCAGCGCCGGTATCTGGTTGATCACCTGGGTCAGCTGTGTGGCCTCCTCGTTTGTTAAGGCAGTCAGTTGAATCATCTTTAAGAGTTTTGACGTAGTTGATTGCGTCGAACGTCACTATATCAACAGCATCCCTGTGGTCTACTCCTTTAAGGCGCAAGGAAAGATAGTTTCTTAAGGCAATCTTGCCGATGGCATCTGTGTAGATGCCGGCGATAAAGTCGGGATTTGAAATGTCTGTTAACGATAATAGTTCTTCTACCTGCTCAGGGAATATTACAAATGGTAAAGTTTCCATTTTATTGGGTTACGGTTTCCGTGGAGTTATGTTCGCTTACTTTGGACTTTCTAGTATACGGATTGTAACCCTCAACCCAAAGCAATTCCCATTCTGTAACTGATCTCCCACTTATTTTTCCTCTGATCGTCCTTTGGCTAAGGCCGTGAGCCTTAGCGAAGTCTTGCAAAAAAAGCTTGCGTAATTTTTCAGGAATTTTTTTGTACAACTCCCGAAACCGCTTACTCAATGCGTGTTCCGGTTTCTCATCAATCGGTTTCATTATTTGCTCATTTTGGTATATTGCTTGCGTAATCTATGCAAGCACTGGCGTAACTGGTGCAAAAGTATCAAAATGCGCAATATTCTGCACTTAGTGGGAATTTTATTTTCCTGCGCCCGATGTGTTTGTACAGACCCTAAAGCAAAGCAGAAAAAAATATGAAAATTAATTCACTCAAATTAGCAGGACGTATTCGGGAGACAGGCCGTACCCAGGAGTCGCTGGCAAATGAAGTCGGTGTTTCCAGACGTACAATTGTGCACATAATACGTACCGGTGAGATTGCCCGGACCGATACACTTATCCGAATTGCAGAGGTGTTAAACCTGCGCATGGCTGATCTGCTGGAAGGCATGGACTCAGCAGAAAGCCAGTCCTTTGCCGATAAGGCCATGATTAAGGCTCCGTCCCAAGTTGGCGAAATCAACAACTTATGGATGATTCCTTTATCAGCACAGGGGGTATTTTTGAGCGAAAACAGCCGAATCCGAAAAGCTGTAATGCGTATTCCGTTTCCTTTTTTCAAGTCTGAGTGCTTTGCCTTTGAGGTAGAAGGTCATGATATGTTTCTGGCCTCTGACCCGGAGGGCTCCTTCCCTGCCGGCTCATGGGTCATTGCAACCAGAACGGAAGTGGCATCATTAAGGCTGGGAATAGCCTATGTTTTGCAGTACAGGTCCGGTATCATCATCCGGATAGTAGAGAATGTTAAGGATGGCTTAATTGACCTGGTTTCGCTGTCTGGTCAAAAGTCGGCTCTGGCATTTTCTCAGGTAGAGCAGGTGTACAATATAGAATTACGCATTGGCCGTGCCAAAACAAACTGGCATAGCTTAATTGCGTCTAAGGGGCTAAGTGTTAACTAGCCTTTTTTTTATGTCCCAATAATCGAAATCAAATAAATGCCTACTATGTCAGATCAAATAGCTTCACCAGTGGGTGAAATAAATAATAGCACAAAGTCTATCCCGGCACAAAATGCTGAAAAAGGCAAACGTCTTCGGGCAATCCGTATTGCCAAGGGCGTCAGCCAGGCCGAAATGGCAAAGCTGTTGAAAAAGCAAAAATCAGGTGGTCAATCCTATATTTCCCAGCTGGAATTAGGCAAACATGGCTTGTCTAATAACCATAGGGCAATCTACATTCTACAGCTGGGTGTGAACCCTAGTTACATTGATCATGGAATAGGTGAAATGTTTCTGGACCCGGCAGACCGTATCGCAACGGCTGACCAGATTTACCTGGCACTACAACAGGAGTCAAAAGGTAACATGAGGTATGTACGTCCGGACTCGCTGGCGAACTTCATGCGTGAGCCATTATCTGCCAACTCATTTAATTTCCCGCTATCCAGTGAAAGTATGATCTGGTTGCCGGTACTAACCTATGACGGCAGCCGTGACTACCCTTTCGGCTCATACGTTGTTTGTCTGGTCGGCAATGAAAGCTCTCTGTTGAAAGGGCGTCTTTTTGTGTTCCAGACTGACGAAGATTTGCTGTTGTGCCGCTATAATAATACGGCTGACGGATTGCACTCTTTACAATTGTTAAACGGCGAAAATATGACTTTGCCGACCGATAGTGTGAAGGGTATTTACATCGTGCAAAACAGGTACGTTCCGGCCGTATAAATGGAGGTGCCTGGGTAGGTGTTTTCCAATTGTTTTACACTAAAAAGGAAAAATGCCCCTATACGCATTGTATGGGGCATTTTTGACCAAATCTTGAATACAACCTGAATTATCCGAATATTTAAAAAATTATAAGTATATAAGATTTTTTTTAAATATTTCGATAAATGTACTGTGCGTAAATGAAAAAGGCAAGAAAAGAGTAAAATTTTAATGAAAAATGTTACGATTCCCGCACCGGTAAATCAAGAGAGACAAAATGCTTCTGGTTCAGCGGCAGGTTTTCTGCACTCCAGATCATATCGTGCAGAAAAGGAAATGACCGTACCGGACAATCGGCTACGCGGCAGTAATGACAGCAGTCTGGCAGACAGGGATCGGCATGGACGAAAATCTCAACCTCACCCGTAAACCCGTTTTTAAGCGTATGTTCAAAGTGGTTGACAGTTTGATGTACACCCGTAAGCTCCCAATAGCGGGGCAGTGTCAGGTGGCAGTCGATGTGCAGGTCCGCGCCGTATTTCTGTACCCGCAGGTTATGGACATCAATCCAGCTGGTATTCCGGTTTTCCCGCAGCAGCGTAACGACACGGTCGAGAGTGGGGGTGTCGGTTTCGTCGAGGAGACGCGCCGTAGCATGCCGGACCAGATGAAATCCGTTGTAGAAAATCACAAAGGACAGAATAAGCGATAAAATGCTGTCAAGCCATACCTGCCCGGTCAGTAAAACCAGACCGATCCCGGCCAGAACAATGACACTGCTCAGGCTATCGGTCAGCAGGTGACGGCCGTCTGCAATCAGTGCCATTGAGTCGGTACGCTGGCCGGTCCGGACCAGCATCCAGCCTGTGGCCGCATTGGCAATTGTCGATAATGCAACCAGCAACAGACCCCAGTCCAGATTTTCGAGCGTGTGCGGCCGCAGAAAGCTCATGACTGCCGCATAAACGGTAAAGAAACCGGCTGAGATAATCAGAGCACCTTCAAAGCCGGAAGAGAGAAATTCAACTTTACCGTGACCGTAAGGATGGTTAAAGTCGCGGGGCTGACCGGCGAGGTAAATACTGTACAAAGCAAAGGCACTGGCCAGTACGTTGACAATCGATTCAAGGGCATCGGTAAGGATTGCTGCTGAACCGGTTAAGTACCAGGCGGTCATTTTCAGTAATAGCAGTGTGATGCTCAGTCCGAGAGAGACGGTCATCCACCGGAATTTAGTCTGTTGAAGTGTACTCATGGGTAACCTGCGCAAGGAGGAAGGGGGTATAGGGACTGCTTCTAATCCTTACGCAGCGGGCATTTGTTCTGATGCAAAGTTACGCGGTAAGACGGGAAAAGTTTGTACATTCGTGGATATGAATAAAACGGATAATCCCTGGCAGACCCTTTCTTCCACGACTGCCTATGATAATAATTGGCTGACAATCAGACATGAAGAGGTTGTTACCCCTGCCGGAACACCTGGTATTTATGGCGTAGTAAGTTTTAAAAACAAAGCTGTCGGCGTACTCCCGATTGATGAGGAGGGCTATACATATCTGGTCGGGCAGTACCGCTATCCGCTAAATGAATATTCGTGGGAAATTCCGGAAGGAGGTAGTCCGGTCGGCACCGATATTCTGGAGTCGGCAAAACGGGAGCTGAAAGAAGAAACCGGCCTCATGGCAGAACGCTGGACAAAAATGGCCCGGATACATACCTCGAATTCTGCTACCGATGAAGAAGGGTTTATCTACATTGCCGAAGGGTTGAGCCAGGGCGAGCATGCGCCTGAGGAAACCGAAGAACTGATGGTACGGAAAGTGCACCTGTCAGAGGCAGTACGGATGGTTATGGCCAGTGAAATTACAGACTCTATAAGTATGTGCGCCATTCTGATGGTTGCCCGTCTAAAAGGTATTTAACATGATTGAAGCGCTGTTTTACGGCCTGATTGCCGGTGTTTTGCTGTGCTGGACCTTCGGCACGGTTTTTTTTTCGCTCTTACAGAATAGTGTTGATAATGGCTACAAGGCAGGGATGAAAATCGCCTTCGGGGTGGTTGTCTGCGACTCCCTGTTTATCGCCTCGGCTTTATTCGGAACCTCCTTCTTACCGAAAATCGACGGGTTCGAACTGGGCATTTCGATAATAGGCGTGGTCTTTTTGAGTGTTATGGGAATTGCTAACCTGGTAAAAGGGGCGCCCCGGCTGGCCTATCCGACCACCCGCTTCGGCAATTTTCTGTATTACTTCTGGATTGGTTTTCTGCTCAACGGTCTGAATCCGGTCAATTTCCTGACCTGGGTGGGGCTGACGGCCTATTTACGGAAATCGCTGCACTACGATTTTGACGAGCAGGTCGGCTTTCTGTCCATGAGCGTGCTGGCGATCTTTCTGACGCAGACCGCTATTGCTGTTTCGGCCCACAAACTGAAGCGGTTATTCACGCCGCGGGTAATCCTGATTTTCAACCGCGTAACCGGGGTGATTTTTCTGGCGGTGGCTATCCAGCTGGCTTACCTGCGTGTATACGTACCGTTAATGGCGATGATGGATAAGTAGAGATACTTGATAACTGGAAAAATTAACTTCCAGGAAGTTTTAAACTTCCTGGAAGTTAGAAGTTAATAGACGGCTAAACCTTCTGTTTTTCAAGGAAATTCTGCCAGTCGGCAATGAGGTCTTTTTTCAGCACCCGCGGGAATTTATGCTGCCCGCCCAGTTTTCCCTTCGACTCCATCCATTTGTAGAATGTCGACGCGGGTACTACCGTTACCGTAATATCCTTCAGGGCATGACGCCGTTCGACAGCGTAATCGTCATTGAGCTCTTTTAGTTTAGCATCAATACGGTCGCGGAGGTCGTTGGCATCAGCTTTGTCGTCCGTACCAATGTACCAGTTGTGGGCAAAGAGGGTATCTTTCGTAACACCGGCCACGGTAAATTCGCGGATATCGATGTTCAGGTCGCTGGATACGAGCTCAATAGCCTTGTTCATGTTATCGACCGACAGGTGCTCCCCGCAAAGGCTGAGGAAGTGTTTGGTCCGGCCGGTAATGACAATTTCTGCCCGTTTTTTGGAAATGAACTTGATGGTGTCGCCGATCAGATAGCGCCATGCTCCGGAACAGGTCGACATCAGCAAGGCATATTCCTTCCCCTCTTCCACCTCATCGATCATCAGGGTCTCGGCATTCGGGAGTACCTGGCCGTCGGCCGTAAAGTTGCGTTCGTTGAACGGAATAAACTCAAAGAATATGCCGTTGTTGAGCACCAGCTGCATGCCCGCAGCGTTCGGGTGTGTCTGGTAGGCGATAAACCCTTCCGACGCCAGATAGGTCTCAATATAGGTAATCGGCCGGCCAAGGAGCTTTTCAAATCCTTTCTTGTAGGGTTCGAACGATACACCGCCGTGGCAGAAAACGCTCAGGTTCGGCCAGATGTCATGGATGGTATTGACCTTGTAATAGGCAATGATCTTTTCCATGAGAAGTTGTAGCCATGCCGGTACCCCCACGATAAAGCCGATGTCCCACTGCGAGGCCTGAGCCGTGATTTCATCCAGCTTCAGGGCCCAGTCGCGTTCGCTGGCAATGTCACGGCCCGGCTTATAGAACTGCTGGAACCAGAACGGAATCTGACTGGCGGTAATACCACTCAGATCGCCTTCAAAATGGTTATCGCGGTAGCTGAGTGTCGTACTGCCGCCAAGCATCAGAAACCCTTTTTCGTAAATCGCTGCCGGAAGCTGCTGATAGCGTCCGAGGGTCAGAATCTGCCGGATACTGGTTTTCTGAATCGCCTTCGACATTGTCTTCGTCACCGGAATATACTTCGACGCGGCTTCTGACGTCCCCGAACTCAGGGCAAAGTATTTCACACGGCCCGGCCAGCAGACATTCTTTTCGCCGGCCAGCGTGCGGTGCCACCATTCCTGATAAATGGTGTTGT
The DNA here is from genome assembly GCF_945952095.1 of uncultured Arsenicibacter sp. Lineage (GTDB taxonomy): Bacteria > Bacteroidota > Bacteroidia > Cytophagales > Spirosomataceae > Arsenicibacter. The sequence goes on from NZ_CAMFHL010000075.1 coordinate 21,689, forward strand.
AATCGTAAATCGGTACATGCTGTTTGTACAACTCGTAAAATTCACGCTCGTAACCGAACAGCGATGCACTTTGTATGACTTCGAAGTGGTATTTTTCGCCGAACTTGGTGTAGCGGGCTTTCGAAACCAGTTTCGAAAATGTTTTCTTCTGTAACTTAAATGGGTTAATCTTCTTGCGCTGAACGACATTTGTTAACTTAATGCCGCTCTTGAGCACGTTTCCTAGCAGAGACATAATCTTTTTCTGTTAAGCGTGTTATCAAAAAGAGAGCGCTTCGCGCCCGCTTCAAACCACGGTTAAAGGTTCCAATCCTGCATTTCCTGTATGGTGTCGTATGCCGTCAGGTCGTACTTGCAGGGTACTACCGACGTATAGTTGTGAGCCAGTGCATACTCATCGGTATCTTCGGCCTGCGGGTCGAAGTTAACGAATTCGCCGGCCAGCCAGAAATACCGGCGTCCGTGCGGGTCCCGCCGTTCATCAAAAACTTCCTGCCATTTAGCATCAGCCTGGCGGCAGATTTTTATGCCCTGCAGCGGTTCGGGCTGTTTCGCCGGAAAGTTTACATTCAGGGCAACGCCCTTTGCCATTCCGTGCGTCAGCACATTGCGGGCAATGGCCAGTATGTGTTCTTCCGTATGCGAAAAATCGGCCTGGCGGCTGAAATCATTCAGGGAAAAGCCAATGGCCGGAATGCCTTCAATCGCTGCTTCGATCGCCGCCGACATGGTCCCTGAATACAGTACGCTGATTGAGGTATTGCTGCCGTGGTTTATACCACTAACGACCAGATCGGGTTTACGGTCTTTCAGAATATGATTTTTGGCCAGCTTTACGCAGTCGGCGGGCGTACCCGAGCACTCATAAGCCGGAAAATCGGGAAAAATATCCGTTGGATACAGCCGCAGCGGGTGCGCAATGGTGATCGCATGACCCATACCGGACTGAGGACTGTTCGGGGCAACGACCACAACATTGCCCAGCTGCTTCATCAGATTGGCAAGCGTTCTGATGCCGTGGGAAGTAATGCCATCGTCGTTCGTTACTAGTATTAGCGGTTTATGTTCTGACATAACTCATATTGACATTTTCGACCCTTCCGGTTGTTCCTGTGGAGCAGGGAACGTCATACATTCGGGGCCAGAGCCGTCAAAGTTACAAAAAAGGGCCTACTTTTCAGGGAAACGCCATAACAAAGCCCCGCTATCAAACGATGGCGGGGCCCGGTAACTGAATATCGTTCGCCGCAGGCTACTTAACCAGACTGCCTGCCAGACTCTTATAGCCTTGTAATGGGGTGTATCCGTCTGAATTTTTGGCATAATAACCGGTACCGTCGTATGTCCGGAGCAGCGGATCCTGCTTACAGGCATCCGAGCAGGTTCCCTGGTGATCCCAACCGCAGGCCTCGCACAAGGTTACATGGTTGTTGCAGACCGGACTCGCACAGTTGATCATGCGGTCAGTCGTTGTACCGCAACGGAAACAGGTTGAAATTACTTCAGGGTTAACCTGATTGACATCAACGGCGACGCGGTTATCAAACACATAACATTTACCGTCGAAATCTTCACCACCAGCCTCAAGGCCATATTTAATGATACCGCCATGTAGCTGGTACACATTCTCAAAGCCGCGCGACAGCAGGTAGGCACTGGCTTTTTCGCACTTGATGCCACCGGTGCAGTACGTAATTATTTTTTTGTCTTTCAGATGCTCAATTTCGTGTACATGGTCCGGCAGTTCGCGCAGGTTCTCCATGTCAAACGTGATCGCGCCCTTGAACTTACCGACCGAGTGCTCGTAGTTCGACCGCATATCGACCAGGACAACGTCCGGATCGTCTTTGAGTTTCAGAAACTCGTCCGGTTCGAGGTGTTTTCCTGTCTGTTCCAATGGGTTAACCGGCAGGTCGGAGTTGACAATTTCTTCTTTCAGCCGGACGTGCAGTTTTTTGAACGCGTGGTCTTCGTGTTCTTCCACTTTAAACTCCAAAGCCTCAAACCGCGGATCAGCCTTTACCGTCTGCATGTACGTTTCACAATCTTCCGGAAGCCCCGAAACAGTGCCGTTCAGCCCTTCAGGGGCCACAATGATCCGGCCCAGCAGGTTCAGATCGAGGCAAAGCCGGTGATGCTCGTCCCGGAACTCTTCCGGGTTTTCGATAGGGGTGTAGCAGTAATATAGTAAGACGCGATACGGTTTCATAAACTCTAAATCTCAGATGCTGTCACTTCAGCCGGCAAAGTTACAAAATTTGCCCGCAAGAGGCTTTAATTCGCTTACCGGCTTTTGGTGTTTTGCCAAATGCGTGCTTTCTTGTGTATTCGTTTGCAGAATGTAACACGTTGAGCCGCAAAAGAATTCGCTTTTGGGCCACGGGAAAGAGAATATATACGTAACTTTTACAGATTTTACGCCGTTGATACAGAGTGATATGCACGTGGCCATTACCGGAAATATTGGCGCAGGGAAGACAACGCTGGCCCAGATGCTGGCGAATCATTACGGATGGGACGTTTTGTTTGAAGCCGTGGAGGGTAATCCCTATCTGGCTGATTTTTACGGCGATATGGAACGCTGGGCCTTCAACCTGCAGATTTACTTTCTGAACAGCCGCTTCGAGCAGGTAAAAACCATCCGTGATTCGGGCCGGAGCGTCATTCAGGACCGGACGATTTATGAGGATGCCTTTATTTTTGCCAAAAACCTCTACGAAACCGGCCAGATGACTCCGCGTGATTACGAAACCTATCGGGGTTTGTTTGAAAACATGCTGAGTCTGGTGCGCCCGCCCGACCTGATGATCTACCTGCGCGCCGACTTGCCGAAACTGGTTCGTCAGATTCAGAAACGCGGCCGCTCGTATGAGTTGTCGATCAGTGAAGACTATCTGGCAAGCCTGAATGCCCTATATGAACAATTTGCGGTTGATTATAAGGTTGGTGAGTTGCTGATCATTGATGTGAACGAATTGAATTATGCCGACCGGCCGGACGATTTCCGGTTTGTAACGCAACAGATCGATGAGCATCTGGCGGCCCGGGTAAACGCCGGTACAACGCTGGTTTAGAGGCGTTCGCCGGTCAGGCAGGTATAGATTTCTGCTGTATAAGTCCTCGACACCGGGGGCTTATTTTTTTGAATAGCCTGCCAGTCGTCCCGGATTTTTTTTTCGTCGTCCGGACCGGTAAACCCTTTCAGCAGATAACAATAGGCCCGACCAATGGCTATGGCTTCATCCAGATCATTACCGTTCAGCGCAATCCGGTAGTCTCTCCGCAACTGATCGAGCCGGCGGAGTTTACTTTTTCGCCTGATGAGTATTATAATGAATCCAATAGCAACAAAAGTCAAAAACGTGTAAACAAGAAACATAAAGCGACTAAGTTCTTAGCCCGAATATGATAAAAAGTCGCCGGAATATCAAACAGTTGTACATTATACGTTACAAACCGGCCACAACTGACGACTTAGCCGAAGGGGATACCCGCACCTTAAACAGGGTCGGCCAGTTTTTACCGGTAATGTAAAACAGCCGTTCCTGCGGCTGGTAGGCTATTCCGTTCAACACATCTTCAGTAGCGTTAATGGTTGGCGGTATAATTTTGGTAATGTCCAGATAACCAGTGACTTTTCCGGTGGCCGGGTCGATCTGCGCGATGCGGTTGGTCTGCCAGATATTGGCATATACGTAGCCGTTTGCGTACTCCAGCTCATTCAGATTAACAACCGGCCCTTTGTCATCATAAACCGCGATTTCGGCGGTCTTCTGAAAAGTTGATGTCAGGAAATAAAGTTTGTTTGAGCCATCGCTCATGATCAGCGTTGTGTCCCTGTGCGTAAGTCCCCAGCCCTGGGTATGGTAGTTAAAGGTGGTTACCGGTGTAAAGTCCATAGTATATTGAAAGCAGACACCTGATGTCCAGGTCAGCTGGTAGATTTTGTCGTTGACAATGGTGATGCCTTCGCCGAAATACTGGGCATCAATTGGCCGGCTTTGAATCGGCTTGCCCGTTTTCAGGTCTACTTTCATGAGCTTTGACTGGCCGTTTTGCCCGGTACCTTCATACAGGTCGCCTTTATAGAATTCCAGCCCCTGGGTAAAGCTGCTTTTTTCGTGCGGGTAGGTCTGGAGCACGGTAAAACCGACGCTGGCCGGGGTAATGTCTGAATATAACTCAAAGGCAAGCGTGTCGGCAAAGGCGGTTTTCTGCGCGTTAAGACCGCTGACGATCAGCTGGTGCCAGCCTGTTTTGGGAGCGTTCGCTTTAATCCGGAGCGTATCTTTCTGCTGCCGGAAACCCGTACTTGCCGTACCGTCGATACTGATTTTCAGGTCACTGACGGCTTCTGAGAGGTGTACCGCAAGGCTATCGCCGATCTTGCCGGCTAATTTTGTCAGACTGGCAATGGGGAGCTTTTCCGGGGTTTGCGTGGCAGTAGTGGTTGTTGATTCTTTTTTATCCTGCTTGCAGGCTGACAAGAAGAAAACCAAAAGAACAGTCAGAAGTGCGTAACGTATCATGAACTGTGTTAACGAGTCAAGCATTTGGCAAAGAAAATTTTGTCGGCTT
>NZ_CAMFHL010000076.1 GCF_945952095.1 uncultured Arsenicibacter sp.
AGGCCATGCACGATAATTACTTCGACGATCTTGAAGCGGCGGCCGACCGGTTTTTACAGGATTATCCTTGTCCGTCAAATCCGGCGGAACATGCCGGCTGGCTGGCCGGTATTCTGGAGAAGACGTATAAAACGGCGATCGAAACGTATACAGCCCAGACGCAGCCCAACCTGCTGAGTTTACGGTCTGTTTATCTGCCGGAAAAGCATAAGCTACTGATCAATAAATCGTTAACGGACGAACAGACGGTTTTTACCCTGGCCAGAGAGGTTGGTTACCGGCGGCTTAACCTGACCATCCGTCCGCTTGAATCGTCGGTACTGGAAGGAAAGTCGTTCGACGAAGTGCTCAATAATTTCAGGGCTACCTATTTTGCCCGCGCCATCCTGATTCCGGAAAAGGCGATGACAGACGTCATTTCAGGCATTGTGACGCAGAAAACATGGGAAAATAAGCGGTTACTGGCCGCCATGCAGCCATATGGTGTCACCCCAGAAATGTTTCTGCTCCGGATGACCAGTATTCTCACCAGCCGGTTCGGGATTAACGAGTTGTTTTTTCTGCGGATTAACCAGCGGGCCGACCAGAAACGGTCGGATGGCTGGCGGTATATTATTACGAAGGAATTACACCTGAACAAACTCCATACCCCGCACGGAACCGTAAAGGATGAGCACTATTGCCGCCGCCAGAATACCGTTACGGTGCTGACAGAGTTACGGAAACTCCAGGAATCCGGACAATGGGACGGTGAACCGATCTGCCGGGCGCAGCGCATCACCTTTGCCACAACCGGTACGAGCTATTTTGTCTTTTCCGTTGCCAAACCATCTCCGCCTTCGTCGGACAACAGCAGTATAAATATCGGATTTCCGCTGACGGACCGGCTCCGGGAAGTATTTACGTTTCTCAGCGATCCGGCCATTCCGGAAACGCTGGTGGGCGAAACCTGCGAACGATGCCCGATCAGGGACTGTGCCGTTCGGGCGGCCGAACCGGTGGTGCTGACCCGGGATCAGGAGGTGAGAAATGTGCAGGACACGATTGAAGGGCTTAGAAAATAACCGGTTTTACCCTGCGGTAAATGCCAGTTGCAGCAGCGGAAACGGCTTCCCCATCGAATCGACGGGTGAGCGGCCGGTCTGTACAAACCCATAGGCAAGGTAGAACCGGACTGCCTGCGGGTTTGGCCCATTCAGCTCCTCTGTGGGAGGAATTTATAAAAAAACTGCCGGGCACACGGCATTTTGCGCTATCTTTGCGGCCCTTTGTTCAAAAAATGACTGCTTTTGTAACCGCGGTCAGGACTGTTTTTTCTGCGCAACAACCACTATGACACTGATAACCTGCGGAATAGATTTCGGTACATCCAACACCAGTATTGCCTTAAATAAAGCCGGTGAGGTTTCGCTGGCGCCGGTTGAAAAACATCACGTAACCATTCCCAGCGCCATTTTCTTCCAGAGCCCGAACAACCAGCCAGCCTTCGGCCGTGAAGCTATCGACTTATTTTTCGACCGCAAAAAAGGCCGGTTCATGCGGAGTCTGAAGCGGGTTCTGGGCACGCCGCTCATGAAAAACGGAACCGTTGTGAACGGGGTATCGATGAATTTTTCGATCATCATCGCTACGTTTCTCCGGACGCTGAAGGAAAAAGCCGATGCGTTTGCCGGTCAGGAAATTGAGCACGTAGTGATGGGCAGACCAGTTCATTTTGTGGATAATGACCCGGGCGCCGATGAGCGGGCCGAGGCCGAATTAAAGGCCATTGCGGAACGGATCGGCTTTAAGGAAATCAGCTTTCAGTACGAACCGATTGCGGCAGCTTTTGCCCATGAAGCCAGCGTGACCGGCGAAAAGCTGGCTATTGTTGTCGATTTGGGGGGCGGTACGTCTGACTTCACGGTTATCCGCCTCTCGCAGCAGCAGCGCGGCAAAGCCGACCGGTCGTCTGATATTCTGGCCAATACCGGTGTCCGGATCGGCGGAAATGATTTTGACAAGGAACTGAGTCTGAGCGCCATTATGCCTGAACTAGGCTACCGGAGTACGTACGGGGAGAAAAATCTGGAAGTACCGCTGCGTCCTTACCATGATCTGGCAGAATGGAGCAAGGTAAACTTCCTGTATACACCAAAGACGATCCAGCAAACCCGGCAATACCTGCACCAGTCCCACGATAAAAAGCGCCTGAACCGGTTGCTGCAGGTGCTCGAAAAAGAGACGGGCCACGTTCTGCTGGCTGGTGCTGAAGCCTCTAAAATTGCCTTGACGAACGAGGCGACCTATCTGGCACCCTTTGATTTTATTGAAGACGGGTTCAGCATTACGATGGAGCGTTCACAATTTGATGCGTCTATTCGGGAAGACGTTGATAAAATTGCTGCCTCTGCCCGTCAGTGCCTGAATGATGCAGGGGTACAAGCCGGTGCCATTGACCTGGTCATCCTGACCGGCGGGTCAACCGAGGTACCGTTGGTACAGCAGGCTTTCAGAGACTTGTTTCCGGATGCGCAGATTGCTGATCAGAACAAGTTATCGAGCGTTGGCCTGGGCCTTGCCTACGACAGTCTGTATAAATTCGGCTAACCGGACAGGTTAGAAAACTTTCTCTAATTGCCGGAAAAGTAGCCGGGGATACGGGCAATCTGCGGTATTTTTGTGGATCAACGAATACACGTTATCCGCTTTATGAAAAACGTTTCCCTGTTTATTCTTTTCTTTTTTGTTGTACATCAGGCCTTTGCTCACCTGGGCGGTATCGCCGGTCAGGTGAAGGATCAGCGTACCGGACAGCCCCTGACCGGGGTTGTCGTTCAATTATCCGGAACCGGAAAGGCGACCGTAACCAATGAACTCGGCCGGTTCCGGTTCATGCACCTGCCCCCTGCCACGTATCGTATTGAAATCTCGCATGTCGGTTTTCAGACATTACAGCAGGCTGTGGTTGTGGAGGACGATAAAACGACAGGTATCAGTGTGGTGCTTGCCCCTGGTGACATTAAGCTTAGCGAAGTTACCGTAAGCGCCCTGAAACCGCATGATGTTCAGCTGATTACAAATCTTGACATTAAACTCCGTCCAGTCACCAACTCGCAGGAAATTCTGCGCATGGTGCCTGGCTTGTTTATCGGCCAGCATGCCGGTGGCGGTAAGGCCGAACAGCTTTTTCTGCGGGGCTTCGATCTGGATCATGGTACGGATATTCGCCTGAGCGTTGACGGGATGCCGGTAAATATGGTTTCGCATGCCCACGGACAGGGCTATGCCGACCTGCATTTCGTAATTCCGGAGCTGGTTCAGAACCTGAATTTCGGAAAGGGGCCCTATACAACGGATCAGGGCAATCTGGCCACGGCAGGCTGGGTCAATTTTCAGACCCGTAAAACGCTGGATCAGAACTTTGTTAAACTAGAAGCCGGTCAGTTTGATACCTATCGGGTAGTAGCGGGTGTCAATCTGCTGCCGGTCCGAAAGCAGACCGATGCCAGCCGTTTACCGGCGCCGTCGGCCTACCTCGCCGCTGAGTACCAGTATTCAAACAGTTATTTCGATAACCCCCAGCACTTTAACCGGTTCAATACGCAGGGGCGTTACCACGGCCACATCAATGCATCAACCCAACTGACGCTGACGGGATCTACATTCTGGAGCCGCTGGAATCACTCGGGCCAGATTCCGGATCGTGCGGTTGAATCGGGACTGATCGGCTTTTTTGGCTCAATTGACCCCAGTGAAGGTGGCCAAACCAGTCGTACCAACATGAATGCCGAACTGGTTACGCAAACGGGCCGGAATAATGTACTGAAGCATCAGGTTTATTACAGTCGCTATACATTTGAGCTGTTTTCAAATTTTACTTTCTTCAGAAACGATTCCATCAACGGTGACCAGATCCGGCAGAAAGAAGCCCGCCACCTGTTTGGCTACAATGGCAGCTATGCCAGCAAATTCCAGCTTGGCAGTAAAACGGTCAGCTCAACAGTGGGCATCCAGTACCGGCAGGATATCACGGATGGGACCGAACTTTCGCATACCTTAAACCGCACAGAAACGCTGGAACGGTATAAATACGGCAATATCAATGAAGTCAATGCCGGTGCGTATGTCGATGAGGCTATTTCGCTGACCGACCGCGTGCAGGTAATTGCCGGTCTCCGGCTGGACTGGTTTCATAACCGCTATACCGACTTTTTACAAAGCCCAGTATCAACCGGTAAGGCCAGTGCTGCCATTGTTTCCCCGAAACTGAATATCACCTATACTCATTCGCCGGTTTTGCAGCTCTACCTGAAATCCGGAAAAGGCTTTCACTCGAATGATACACGGGTAGTTGTACCGGAAAACGGACGCGGTATTTTGCCGGCCGCCTACGGGACGGATCTCGGGGTTGTCTGGAAACCGTTTCCGAAACTGTTTGTCAACACGGCGCTGTGGTATCTGTGGATGGCGCAGGAATTTGTCTATGTTGGCGATGAAGGCGTTGTTGAACCCAGTGGAAAAACACGGCGGCAGGGCGTTGATGTGTCGCTCCGGTACCAGATCACAAAGCGGCTGTATGCGGATATTGACCTGAACGCCACCCGGCCACGGGCTATCGGCGAAGAAGCCGGCCGGAATTATATTCCACTGGCGCCGACCTTTACCTCAACCGGCGGTCTGAGCCTTCAGGCGGGACGTGGGTTCAGCGGGTCGTTCCGCTACCGGTATCTGGCCAACCGGCCGGCCAACGAAGATAACTCGATTGTTGCGAAAGGGTATTTTGTCGCTGATGCTCAGGTAAACTATACCCGCCCCCGCTACCAGTTCGGGCTATCGGTGCAGAATATTTTCAACACCCGCTGGACAGAAACCAAGTTTGCGACCTAAAGCCGCCTGCGGGGTGAGAAAGAACCGGTTGATGAAATTCACTTTACGCCCGGCACCCCATTCTTCGCCCGCTTAAGCTGGACATTTTTCTGGTAGACCGCTTCGGGCGAAGCTGGTTTCTGAAAACGGGTTACCACATAGATACAGAGTAGACATTGCAAATGCTTTGTTTACTTACGTGTCTATGTGGTAAAATAACAACAAATCAGAATGAGTCCTGCAAGGTATTTACCGCGGGCGCGGGTTTACGTACGCCTTTCTGTTGCAGCATCTGATCAATCTCATTCGTCAGAAAAACGGAAGCTTCAATCTCTGCTTTCCGGATCGCCACACTCTCAATATTAAATCCGAACGGGATGCCCTGTTCCATACAGTATTCAGTCAGGGCAGCGGCAATATTCAGGCAAATACTGACTGATTTTTCCAGCATGTCAGCTGACGTACTCAGTTCTTCTTTAAGGTCTTCCGGCACGTGAATGCCCAGCCATTCCATAAATTGAAGCGTTTTGGCCGATCCACAGGCGGTAATGGTAAAGATGATAACCGGCGGGGCAATCTGTAAGCTGCGGCAGCTGGTCATAACCGCTTCCACAACCTGTTTGGCGTAATCGATGTTAAAGACGCATTGCGAAATAAAGAAAGAAACTCCGGCGTTCATTTTATCAAGGATCCGCTGGTCTTCATCTCTCAGTACGCTGTGCCGTTCCGGAATGGTTACCGCCCCGATTACGGACGTGTCCTGGTGTTTTCTCCAGAGGGTATAGGCCTCACTCAGGCTGGTTCTGACCGGAAAATCAGGGGCAGGAATGCCGACAAATACCGGATAAAACGATTGCGCGTGCAGCGATTCCAGCCACTCCTCCAGCTCATCCGCCGGAAATTTACCGGCAGGGCGGTAAATGATTTTCGGGACCGTCAATGAAGACAAATAGCCGGAGGCAAACGCAAGAGGGTCGAGTGCGTTCAGAAACGGGAAAGGCCTTTCCTCCGATGTCCGTGCCGACTCATCCTGTACATCATATACTACAAGCGCGTCAAGATGGAGCGTTGCTAACCGTTCAACCGTTTTCTGTGCAATTTCGGCAACGCGTTCAGGTGTGGTGCCAACTTTAGGAGGCGTAATGCCATACAGCAACACACCCGACTCTCCGGATTTAATCTTTTCCTGGAACATGCTACGTCGTAAAACAGCGTTTTTCGCCCGCTGCCCGGCCTGATTTTAACCTTTACGGGATTTGAGGGCACAATATCGGATATGTCAGCATTATTTTACAACATATTTTCGCACAAATCCGGAATACTGCCTTAACCCGTTTCCTGCGGCACAGTCAGGGACGGTCAGAAGCCATGTTCGTTTTTTATCCGTTTTGAGGAAAAACGTTTCCCTGACAGGGACTGAGCAGCGCTACATTTGCAGCCATAAACCCTGAACGCTAAACCGGTATGAGTGAAACCATCTGGGATCTGGCACATCTTGCCCACGTTGAATTACTGACCCCCAAACTGGACGAAAGTACCTGGTTTTTCACCGAAATCATGGGTATGACCATCTCGGCAACGACTGGCGATTCGGTGTACCTGCGGGCCTATGATGACTATGAACACCATACGCTGAAGCTGACTGCCGGCCATGAAGCAGGCATGCGGCACTTTGCCTGGCGTGCCCGCAGCCCGAAAGCGCTGGACAGACGGGTTACTGCCATTCAGCAGACGCCCCTGGCAATCGGCTGGAACAAGGGAGACCTTGGCCATGGCCCTGCCTTTCAGTATTATTCACCGGACGGGCATCTGACGGAAATCTATTTCGAAACGGAGAAATTTAGCCCCAAACCGGATCAGCAATCGGCACTGAAAAACACAGCAAGCCGGTTTCCGGGACGGGGTATTAACGTCCGCCGTATTGATCACCTGAATCTGTTCGCCGGCGATGTCCGTGCCTTCCGTGATTTTCAGCTCGGGCATCTGGGCGGTATCCTGACCGAAAGCATTGTCGATAATCTGGACGATATGAATCCGCGGGCGGTCTGGTTTATGGTTAATTCCAAATCGTATGACCTTGCCGTTACTCTCGACTATCTGGGGGCACGCGGCCGGTTTCACCACGTTACGTATGCCGTCAACAGCCGGGAAGAGGTGTTAATAGCTGCTGATATTTGTCTGGAGAACGGGATAAAAATCGAAACCGGACCGCACAAACACACGATTCAGCAAACGTTTTTTCTGTACGTCTACGAGCCGGGCGGTAACCGCATCGAAATTGCCAATACCACGGCCCGGCTCATCACTGACCCTGACTATCAGACCATTTACTGGACGATGGAAGAACGTAAAAAAGGTCAGGCCTGGGGCCTCCCCACCATCCCGACCTTCCACACGCAAGGGACACCAATGGTAAAGAGTGAAAGCGTTAAAGAGTGAAAGAGCGAAATGTAAACCATTGTATAAGCCATACAAGCTAACTGCCTCCTTTCATTTTCTATGCAGGTCACTCTATCACTTTGGTACGACGACAGTGTTGCACCGTCATCCGGTAGTCACTATTTCACTCTTTCTTTCTTTCGCTCTTTACTCCATGAATAAACTTCTCGTAATCGGAGCCCATTCGGGCGATTTTGTGTGGCGTGCGGCCGGAACCATTGCGAAGGCGGTGGAAGAGGGAGCTGAAACACTGGTTGTTGCGTTGTCGTACGGTGAACGCGGGGAGTCCGGCGAACTCTGGAAAGCGGAGCCCAACCGCACCGTGGACAGTGTAAAGGTCATCCGGCATGAACAGGCCCAACAGGCGGCGGATATACTCGGCACGCCGATTCAGTTTCTGGATTGGGGTGATTACCCGATGCTGCTGACAGAAGAGCGCATTGTGCAGCTGACTAACCTGATCGGCGACTTTGAACCGACGGTCATCCTGACCCACAGCGAAAAAGACCCGTTCAACCCTGATCACCCGCTGGCGTTTCAGGCGGTACAGCGGGCGCGCCTGCTCTCGTCGGGTGCCGGTGTACCCAGCGCGTTTAAAAACATCGACCCGCCGGTCTGGTATTCCTTTGAACCGCATCAGCCCGAACTCTGCGGATTTGTGCCCGATACGTTTATCGACATCAGTACGGTGATGGACAGGAAGATGGCGGCTATGGCCTGTATGGGCGCGCAAACGTACCTGAAAGACTACTATACGGAGCTGGCCTCCCGCCGCGCCAACCATGCCCGGCGTATTTCGGGGCAAAAGCATATCCTGTTTGCCGAAGCGCATCAATGCCAGGTTCCCCGCATTGTCAACTCATTATTCTGACACATGAAGCTATACCAGAAACTAGCTGAATTTTCAGCCGCAACGCTGCATGAAGCTATGGGTAAGACCGGTAATCTGCCTTCAGCGATCAAGCCGGTCAGTGCCTCGATGCGGGTTTGCGGTCCTGCGTATACGGTCAGTACGATGCCGCGGGATAACCTGTTGCTGCACCGCGCCTATGCGTACGCCCCGGCCGGATCAGTACTGGTGGCCTCTTGTTCAGGGTTTTATGAAGCCGGTTACTGGGGCGATCTGATGAGTTTAGGGGCTAAAACGAAAGGGATCAACGGCCTTGTTATTGATGCCTGCGTGCGTGATGCCGATGATATTGAGGCGATGGGTTTTCCCGTTTTCAGCCGTGGTCTGTGCATTCGGGGCACGTCGAATCACGGGGATGGATCTCTGAATGAACCGATTGTTATCGGTGACGTGCTCATACGCCCCGGCGATATTATTGTCGGCGACCGGGATGGTGTTGTGGTCGTGCCGCATGAACGCATAGCCGATACCATCGAGAAGGCAAAAGCCCGTGAGGCACGCGAAGTATGGGTTCGGGCGCAGCTTCGCGAGGGGAAAACCTCACTTCAGATTTATGGCTGGGAATGAGACCGGAGCCTTCATCCGGGGGGGTATGGGAGGAAGGCCGGTGATGATTAGGGAGTTTAATCCGGATTAACTGATGACACAACAAATGAAAATAGCTGTTTTGGGTTTAGGAGAGGCCGGTAGCCGGTTTGCCAATGATCTGGCGGACCGGGGCGTTAGTGTGTATGGCTTCGATCCGGCGCCTCGTTACCCGTTGCACCCGGGGGTTAACCTGATGGACAGTAATGCATCGGCGGTTCAGCAGGCCGGCATTGTACTCAGTGTCAACCTGTCGGCGGTTTCCGTTTCGGTTGCAGCCGAGGTGTTTCCGTACCTGACAAGCCGCCATCTATACGCCGAGATGAATACCTCGGGTCCGGAAAAGAAAACGGAAATTGCCCGGCTGCTGGTTCCGTCCGGTGTGCAGTTTGTCGACTTGGCAATTATGGCGCCGGTGCCGCCGAAAGGTATACTAACGCCGTTCCTTGCCTCTGGTCCCGGGGCAACTTTGTTTACGGAAACCCTGAACGGGCTGAATCTCGACATTACCCTGCTGGGCATGGAGGTTGGAGAGGCCTCGACGTTGAAATTACTGCGGTCGATTGTTTACAAAGGGGTGGCAGCGGTCATTGTCGAAGCCGTTGAGGCGGGAAAAGCGCACGGTCTGGAGCCATATGTCCGCGCACAGATCAGCTCGGTAATTGGCGGCAATGATGAACTGATCGACCGGTTTCTTACCGGTAGCCGGATACATGCTGTCCGCCGGAGCCATGAGATGGAGGCCGTTGTAGCAATGCTTCAGGCCAGGGATATTGAGCCGGTTATGTCAGCGGCGACCCTTGAAAATTTACGAAAACTGATCCGCGAAAATAACCGGTAATACCATGCAGCGTGCTATTCCCTACATGCAGTTTCGGGGCGGGAGCTCAAAAGGCATTTTCCTGCTGGCGTCTGACCTGCCCGCCGACCCGGTTATCCGTAACCGCGTGCTGCTGGCCATCATGGAGGGTGTAGGCGAAGGCGATGTGCGGCAGATCGACGGCATGGGCGGCGGAACTACGCTCACCAGCAAGGTAGCGGTTGTGAGCCCGTCCACACATCCGGGAGCCGATCTGGATTATTATTTTTTACAGGTAGTGATTGGCAAGGGTACAGTTGCGGATTCCCAGAGTTGCGGAAATCTGCTGGCAGCGGTGGTGCCGTTTGCCATTGAAAAAGGACTTTTGCCCGTAACCGGCTCTAAAACAGCGGCAAGAGTCCATCTGGTTAATACCGGTGGGAGTTGCGAAGTGGTTGTACAGACACCGGACGGTACGGTCAACTATGCCGGCGACGTAACGATTGACGGGGTGCCGGGGACGGGTGCGCCGGTGCTGTGCAATTATGAAGATACTGTTGGATCAGGCTGCGGCGCATTGCTGCCAACCGGCCACGCCATGGATATACTCGATGGCATCGCCGTTACCTGTATTGATAACGGAATGCCGCAGGTGCTGATCCGCGCTGCCGCGCTGGAGATTACAGGCTACGAGAGCCCTGCCGTTCTGAATGCCAATGAGGAGTTAAAAGCCAGACTTGAGGTTATCCGTCATGAGGCAGGGTGGCTAATGAATCTGGGGGATGTGCGAGAGAAGACGGTACCGAAAATGTGCCTTATTGCCCCGCCGGTAACGGGTGGTATTGTGCATACCCGAACTTTTACGCCTTTCTCATGTCACGAAGCCATCGGGGTGCTGAGTGCGGTATCCACGGCTACGGCGTGTTTATTGCCGGGAACGGTGGCTGATGGGGTAGCTCAACTGCCGGACCATACCGCTACCGGTTATTCGGTGGAGCATCCGCTCGGTGCGTTTACCATAACGTTTGAATTTGAACAGGGAGAAACAGGTGTGGCTGTTAAAAAATCCGGTGTTGTCCGGACCGCACGCCTGATCAGCCGCGGCGAGGTATTTATTCCGGCGGGTATTATTCAGTAAAGTATCCTGCTGAAATCCAGACCAGACGCTTCGGGATGTGCAGATCAGGTATTGCCTTGATTCATACATGAGTTAAACTACGTCAGGCGGGTTCTGCCATCTGGTTTTCGCGGAACGCTTTGGGTGACATGCCCGTAATTTTCCGGAAAAGTTTGGCAAAATAATTCGGGTATTCAAATTTCAGGAGAAAGGCAATTTCAGATATTGAATAAGAGGTATACCGGAGGTATTTCTTGGCCTCCTCAATCTGGTGCTCCTGGATCAAATCAAGTGCCGACTTCCCGACAACAGACTGACAAATGCGGTTCAGGTGTACCGCGCTGATATTCAGTTCATCGGCAAAGTCAGGAATACTTTTAGGGTAGGTAGCCTGTTTGATCAGTTTCTGAAAATGCCGGAAGTGGGTCAGCGAAGGAGACTGGTCACGGTTAACTACGTCATGCCTGTCTTTGATCAGCCGGTAGAGCTGAATCCAGAGCCCGGATAAATGGGCTCTGATCATAAGCCTGTATTCCGGCGCTTGCCCGAAAATCTCTTCATCAAGCCGTTCAAAAATCCGGAGCAACTCCGTAAATGCCTGGCTATCGGTCGCCTGCTCAATCCGGTGGATGCGGGAAAGAGTAATCTGAACCGGTGTTGACACAGAAAACAGCGATTCAACCAGCGAATCGGCAATGGTAAGGATATGACCTGTTGTGTCGGGAGAATACTCAAGTCCGTGCAGTGCTGAGGGCGGTATAAAGAGCAGACACGGGGTATCTAACAAAAGGACGCCTGTTGCATCCTGAAACGTGACTTTACCGGTTTTAAGGAAAAAAAGCTGATACAGCCGCGTATGCAGGTGCGGCTTTACGACCCAGTCAAACGTCGCACTGCGGGTTTCCAGCAATTCGGAAAAAATGTAATCCGAATCCGGGCGTGCGTTATGTTCACCATACAGTCCGTCATAATGGGTAATACGATTGTGGCTCATGGAAGGGATGTTTATTTCTTATCCTTAATACGACGATTTGTCTCCTGCCGTTGCATCGGGTATGCGGTAATTTGTATTGTAAACCTGTACCCGCTACAGGGTACCTGATTCTCCGTGATCCTGCAATCTAAAAACAAATCTGAATGGTTCGTCACTCAACAACAGGGCTTTTGACTGCCCTCCTTGCCTGTATTCTGCTAGTTGACTCCTGTAAAAAGGATGACTCGTCAACGGCTGTAACCCCGGCAACCGCCAGTATCGGTGCCTTGTCGTGCAGCAGCACCGTTTTTTCAGCAACTGCCGCATCCGGTACGGCGTATACCGGAACTGCCACCGTGCCGTATACCGGTGGTAACGGGGCGGTTTATGCGGCCGGTACGGCCATTGCATCCAGTGGGGTTACCGGCCTGAATGCAACCTTGCAGGCTGGTACGCTGGCCAGCGGTGCCGGAAATCTGATCGTTGCGATCACCGGAACACCTGCCAGTCAGGGAACGGCCACCTTTGCTTTATCCGTTGGCGGTCAGACCTGTACTCTGGCCCTGACCGTGGCTGCCGGAGCGACCGGCGGGACCACCACCAACTGCGCCTCAGCAACGGGGCTGGCAAAGATTGTGTGTCTGGCAGAAGCGTTTAAAGCCACGTTGTCGTCAACACAGCTGGCGGCGCTGCAGCTTACCTACACCAAGGCAAATGCCGTCCGCTGGTCAAACCTGCCACAGGCACTTTATTCCGAAAAACGGGTCGGCCTGAACTTCGGGGCGCTGAGCACAACGCAGCTGGCGGCGGCTAAAGCGTTACTGGCTGCCGTACTGGCTCCGTCGGTGACCAATGAGGGATACGACGAAATGGAAGGAGGCCTGGCCGCGGATGATTACCTGGGAGCAAACGGCGGTGGGGCATCTACCTACGGCTACGGTTATTTCTATATGGCATTCCTTGGCACACCGAGCATAACGGGCCTTTGGGAGCTTCAGTTTGGCGGGCACCATTATACAATGGCCAATACGTATAATGGCGGTAAAATTACCGGGGTTACCCCATCGTTCCGCGCTGTTGAGCCGATGGCCTCCTTTACGCAGAATGGCCGAAGCTGGCAACCGGTCGAACAGGAACGTCAGGCATTTGCCGATCTTCTGGGCGGTTTGAGTGCTTCTGAACTGGCAACGGCAAAACTCTCGTCTACCTTTTCGGATATTTTGCTGGGTCCGGGGCAAGATGGTAAATTCCCGACAACGAAGTCCGGTGTGAAAGCCGGTGATCTGTCGGCCGCTAAAAAAACACTGGTGTTAAACGCCATTAAGCTGTATGTGAATGATCTGGATGCCGAAACGGCGGCAACCGTACTAGCAAAATATACTGCCGAGTTAGACAACACGTACATCTCCTATTCCGGTACGGCAACAGTCACCCAGCAAAACGATTATATCCGGATTGACGGACCGAACGTCTGGATTGAGTTTTCGTACCAGGGGGGTATCGTTATCCGGAATACACCGCATCCGCATTCTGTCTGGCGTGACCGTACCGGCGATTATGGCGGCAATTAACCAGACCACGAAACAGCACCGGAAAGTCTTTTTCCGGTGCCTGTTGCTTTTAGGCCTGCTGGCAAACAACGTGACCGGTCATCCGATGCCAAACAGCATGGTGCTGCTGAACGTACACCCTGCATCCGTGGAGGCTGAACTGCAAATGCCGCTGGTCGAACTTCAGGCCGCGATCGGACACGGGGTAAACGACCGCTCTGACAACCTGATTCAGCGGCTGGGCCCTTTGCTGAAAACCTATCTGATGCAACATATCCGGCCCGCAACATTGGATCACCGGCCGTGGCAGGTGTTCGTCGGCGAGCTGCGGGTTGAGCAAACGCAAACGCCGGTTTCGGGTACCTATAAGGAGCTGCTGGCCCAGGTAACACTCGTGCCTCCTGCCGGAGCGACAACGCGACAGTTTATCTTCAACTACGATGCGATCATCCATCAGGTCGTGACGCACCGGATTCTGGTCTCGGTAGCGCAGGACTGGGAGCGGGGAATCACCACCGGACAACCTCCCGTCGGACTGGGCGTCATTGACCTGGATATAGAGACGGAAAAAGTAAAGCCATTTGTCGTCCGGTTACAGTCAGGAAGCTGGTGGACGGGATTTGTGGCCATGTTTACGCTGGGCCGCGAACACATTGCCGAAGGCACTGACCACCTGTTGTTTTTACTGGTACTGTTGTTACCGGCGCCATTGCTGTACGATAAACGCCGGTGGCTGGCGTTCGGGGGTGTTCGCTTTGCGTTGAAGCGGCTGTTACTCATCGTTACGGCTTTTACCGCCGGCCATTCGCTGACACTGCTGGCCGGTGCCCTAGGCTGGGTTGCCATTCCGGCTCAACCCATCGAAGTGCTGATCGCGGTGTCGATTCTGGTTTCGGCTGTTCATGCCATAAAACCCGTATTTGCGGGCCGTGAGGCGTGGATTGCCGGTGGTTTCGGTCTGATCCACGGACTTGCCTTTGCGAATACCATGCTGGATTTACAGCTTGATCCAACCCGCCTGGTGCTCAGCATTCTCGGGTTTAACCTGGGCATTGAGTGCATGCAGCTGGCCATTATCGCTGTCACCATACCGTGGCTGATGCTCCTGAGCCGCACCCGCTACTACTCCGTATTCCGGCTGACAGGCGCATCACTGGCATCTATTGCCGCGCTGGCATGGGTTGCTGAACGAATCAGCGGAGAGAGTAATATTATTGCTGATTATTTAACGCGTCTCTGAAAGGCTCTACGTCGATTTCCATCGCCAGCAGCGCATAACTCAGCGTTTTGCCGTGCGGGTCGATGGCTGTCGACGTGGTAACGCCGCCCAGCAAGGCATTTTCACACACAAAATGCAGCGCCGGCAGGTTCGGTAACTCGTAGCGGGTAATTTTACCCCTGACTACTTCTGACAGGTGTTCGCTTACCCGTTCGGCCGTACATTGTTCTTTCAGCAGTTCAAAATCCTTAGGGTTATAAGGAAACAGTGACAGGGTTAACGTGTTGCCTTTGTCGCCCGCCCTGGCGTGGGCAATGTCGTATAATGTCTTTGTGTTAAAGGTATAAAAGGCTGCCATGCGGTCAGGAAGTTTTAAAAATCGTCAGTTGCGGGTTGATGCGGTGCCGGTCAAGGGTTGCAGACACAATGCCGACAACTTCGTGCAGGTATTTCCGGGCGCCGCCGCCACCTGCCGGTCCATTGGTATACAGTGCTTCGACTTCCTCACCGACTAACGCCGCCAGCTCGCGTGAGGACGTTTTGCCAGCCACCCGGAGCCGGACGTCGTACGGCGACGATTCACCGAAATTGGTCCGGTGTGCCGCCGTGGAGCCAATCAGGTCAATGCGCAGATCATCAAAAAGATGGCCGATGCGTTTCCGGATAATGCTGCCGGCCAGCACAGCCCGCTGTTCGGCAGCAGGACCCCCATAAGACAGTTCGCCTTCCCCGATAAAACCGGCGTCATAACCGACACTGACCTTGAGCGTTTCCGGGCGCTGAACGCCCGTTCCGCCCGTTGCCTGAATAAGATTAGGACCGGCTTCGGTAAGAAATACACCGGTAAAATCGGCAATAACGTCGGGTGTTATGTACCGGCCTGGATCCATCACTTCGTACAACAACTGCTCTTTGGCGGTCATCAGCGAGAGTTGCCCCCCGGTACCGTACACTTTACCAAAAACAGCCGTGCCGTCCGGTGACACATCGGCGAACGGATGCCCGAGGTTTTCCATGTTCGGGACTGGTTTGCTCAACGGATCGGCAAAATAACCACCCGTCAGTTGGCCGGCACATTCGAGTAAATGCCCGATAACCGTACCCTGTCCCAGCCGGTTGTAATCATCAGTCGCCCAGCCGAATTCATATACCAGCGGCGCGACGAACAGCGAGGGGTCCGCTACACGGCCGGTAATGATTACCAGCGCATCCGTTGCGAGCGCCGGTAAAACAGCGTCGATCCCCAGATACGCATTGGCCGATAAAATCGGACCCGCCGACCGGATCGGGTTACCTGTTTCCAGAGCGGGTTCGTCGCCGGTCAGCAGGGAGAGCACATCATCACCGGTCACTACGGCAACAGTCAGGCTCAGGTTCAGCTGACGGGCAATGGCAA
The DNA here is from genome assembly GCF_945952095.1 of uncultured Arsenicibacter sp. GTDB lineage: Bacteria > Bacteroidota > Bacteroidia > Cytophagales > Spirosomataceae > Arsenicibacter. The sequence goes on from NZ_CAMFHL010000076.1 coordinate 15,837, forward strand.
TGACTTTCTGGCCGGCTGCCAGCGGATTGGCCGCCCCCATGTTGGTAATCAGCCGGACCTTATTGGCAACCAGCGCCGGCAGCAGCAGCCGGAGCCGCCGTTCGAGCAGCGGGTCATAGCCCAGGTCAGGGTACAGGCGTTTGCGTTTCTGGGCCAGCGCGATGGTGCGTTCAGCCAGGCATTCGAGCACCAGATAATCCAGTGCTCCCTGTTCGGCCAGCACCAGGGCGGGTTCGAGCCGGTCGCCGGAAAAACCTGCCCCGCAGCCAATTCGGATCGTGTTTGCCATACAATTACTCAGATACTGATTGAACCGGTTAACAAGGCGGCCAGGGTCATGACCAGTGTTGTGCCCAGCGCCCACTTAATGGTAAATTTCTGGTGCTCTCCTAACTCTACATCTGCAAGTCCGACGAGCAAAAAGGTCGACGCGGTTAACGGACTAACCGGAAACCCGACTGTCATCTGGCCTAACAGCGCAGCCCTGCCGATTTCCAGCGGATCGATGCCGAACTGCGTGGCCGTCTGGCTCAGAATCGGCACTACCCCGAAATAATAGGCATCGGGCGTAAATAACAGACTGGCCGGCATGCTGGTTATGGCCGTCAGGGTTGGCAGCAGAGAGGCGTGTTGTTCTGGAATAAGTGAGACCAGTGAGGTGGCCATCGCATCAATCATTTTCGCGCCTGTCAGTATGCCGGAAAATACCCCTGCGGCGAAAATCATGCCCGACACCATAAAAATGTTGGTACCGTGTCCTTTCAGCACTTTTTGCTGATCAGCTAATTTAGGATAATTAATCAGCAGGGCCAGCATAGCCGCCACAACAAATAGAACCGAGGTCGGTACCCAGCCTTTGATAAGGCTGACCAACAAGCCAATCGTAAGCAAAGCGTTAACAATGATCAGTTTTGGCCGGCGTAACTGGCGCTGACTTTCGGTTAGATTCTCGTGATGCACATAGTCGAGCGGCTGAATGCCAATGCGTTTGCGCTCCTGCTTACCCAGCCAGTAAGCCACAAACAGGACCCAGCATATTCCCGCTGCGATGGCCGGAATATTCGGGTTAAACAGCAGATTGGCTTCTGTTTTCAGGGTCGAAATGGCCCTTGCCGAGGTCCCCGACCAGGGCACCAGATGCAGCGGACCAACACTGAGGGCCACGATACCGGGCAAAACCGTTTTCCGGATACCCAGCCGGCGGTAAACGGGCAGAAAGGCAGACAGTACGATCATAAACGTGGCCGTCCCGTCGCCGTCGAGGTGCACAATCATGGTCAGGATGGCCGTACCGACAATTACTTTCAGCGGATCTCCCTGCACATACCGCACAATCCCCGCGATGATCGGGTCAAAAAGTCCCGCATCGAGCATTGTCGCGAAATAAAGCACTGCAAACATCAGCAGTATACCCGTCGGGGCAACCTGCTTGATACCGGCCAGCATCATTTCCCCGAGCTCTTTGGGCTGAATGCCCGCAACAAAGCCCATGACGAGTGGTACAAGCACCAGTGCCGTTATGACAGACAGCCGTTTGGTTATGATCAGAAGCAGAAAAATGCCGATAGTGGCAAATCCGGTAAGGGCAAGCATAGAGGATGAGAAAAAAAGACCGACCATGCCTGACCGGTCCGTGTTGATTAAAGTGCTCGGTCAGGCGCAATGGCCAGAATGTCCTTGTCATGGTGTGCCTTCTCAACACACTGGTTATCGAAGATCATGGCAGCACCGTTCTGCGGGGTATATTTTTGCCAGATTGGTAAACCTTTATGGCCCGGATTGCCGGTTCTGGCAAAGTTGATCCACGACTGACTCATTTTTTCTGCCAGAACATACGCCTCTTTTCCACCACCGGTCATTTCTTCACAGCGCGCAATGTTATCAAACACAAACGGGATTTCCATGCAGTGCAGCGACTTGTATTTGCCGTCTACTACCGGTGACTGCCACGCAAACAGGTACATGTAGACCGGGGCTGGTGAGGCGGCTTTCAGGTCAGCCATTTTGATGGCACTGCGGCGGAACATGTCGTCCACATTCAGGTAATCCTCCGGTTTTTGTGTTTCAGGATAGGCTTTTTTGACGGCGGCAATGTAGGCATCCGCCTTTTCCCCGTACTGCTTCTTCAGCGCATTTTTTACATCGTCCATTGAATTAACCGGACCGGCACCCATGCCGAAAAACGGGGCAAACTCATTTTTAGTCGAGCCGATCAGCAGCGGCACATTGGCCGAAATTGCCTTTGCCTCAGCCGAAACAGGTTGGTAAGGCAGTAAATCGCCGTCGAGCACCGGTGCCCACGACCATCCGAACGGACCCATCGGCTTACCTTCTTTCGCCAGTTGCGCCTGCGCCGTCTGCACTGCTTTTTTACCGGCTGCAACGAGTTTCTCAAACGGGATGCTTTGCAGCGAATCCACCTGCTCCGGTTTCAGATTCAGCTCTTCCAGCACCAGGGCACTGATTTTTCTGGTAGTAGCCTGATCATTAAACTGTAATCCGAGACCGCCGCTCTGGATAATTGCCTTGCTGAACAGGCCTTTTGCCGACGGGGTATTCAGGAGCGTATTCACCTTACCGCCGCCGCCTGATTGACCGAAAATCGTTACGTTGTCAGGATCACCGCCAAAGCTGGCAATGTTAGCTTTAACCCATTTCAGAGCCGCAATCATGTCATGGACACTGTTGTTTGGCGACGCCTTGTATTTATCACCGTAGGCCGAGAGGTCCATAAAACCAAGAATATTCAGCCGGTGGTTGATGGAAACCAACACCACATCTCCTTTTTTACTGATGTTTTCACCATCATACGAAGGCAGCTCCTGCGAAGAACCGGCCGTGTGGCCGCCGCCGTGCAGCCAGACCATTACGGGACGCTTTTTCCCGTCGTTTACCCCTTTCGACCAGATATTGAGGCGCATGCAGTCTTCGTTCGGATAGCCCCAGTCGTGATGAAACACAAATTCAGATTCGTCACTAACGCTGGTGGTCGGATCAATCAGGGGGCATACCGGTCCGTAGCTCATTGAACTGCGGACACCCGTCCAGGAATCAGGTTTTGACGGGGCCATAAAGCGTTTAGCCTTCGCGTAGGGAATGCCTTTAAACGTGAAAATGCCGTTGTGAATATAGCCGCGTACCTTGCCATATTCGGTACCGACAACTGCCGCATCCTTGCTGGCGATCAGTGGGGCCGTTGCCGGTTTAGGTGTCTGCGCCATCGTTGCGAAAGGCAATGCGGCAACAGCAAGCATTTTGATTAACGTGTTTGTTTTCATCGGTTTATGTTAAGGGAATTGTATACTGTAAACGTTATTTTGTCATCACGGACAACAGATACGTAAGCCGTGACGCATCGGTTAGTGTTGCCGGATGGCAGTTATCGCCCAGCACCATAATGTTGGGCCGCTGCGTACTGAACACCGGCCATGCCGGCAGTGACGCGCCGTTCGGGTTACCGGTTTTAATGAAGTTCGCCCAGTAACCGGCCATTTGTGCCGCCAACCTGTTATCGGTCTGATCAAGCGGCCGCAGGGTCTTGTCGATCGCGGCGAGGTTGTCATAGGCATACGCGACTTCGCCGGTATGGAAAGCACCATACGTGGCATATTGGCCCGTCGCCGGAATGTTGCGGGTAAACCGGTAGACATACACCGGCTGATGCTGGTCGCTGGCCATTGTTGCCCATTTATAGTTCTGTGCTCCGAAAATCTGATCCCGTGACAGTTCCGTCTGTGAACGGGCTGATTCGGCTTCTGTGCCGGCGGGATAGTACGTTGCCAGTTCGCCGGCTTTAGCGCCGTACTGCTGTTGAAGCTGGGCTTTGAATTCCTCCGGCTTTTTCACAGCGCTCATCCCTTCGTCTTCATTCCAGCCGGTGAGCAGGGCAATTTTATTTTGTTTACCGGCGTTGAAGATGTCGGCAATATGTCCGGGCAGCACGTAACTGTCGATAATCGGGCCGCGGACGGTCATGTATTTTTTCATCAGCTCTGCGGCCGGTTTCGCGCGCAGTTCGGACAGAGAAGATACGCCTAAGTCGGCCATCCATTTCTTACCGGCGTCTTCCGCTGCGGCCAGTGATGGATTCGACCGGGTAAAACTGGCACCGCTCTGGGCAATGGCTTTCGTGAAGAGGCCGCTGGCAAGGGGTGTGGCTACCAGACAATTCACGCTCATCGACCCTGCCGATTGCCCGGCGATGGTCACGTTGGCCGGATCACCGCCAAAAGCCGCGATGTTTTTCTGTACCCATTGCAAGGCCGCGATCTGATCCATCAGCCCGTAGTTCCCCGATGTATTGTGGCCGGATTCTTTGGTCAGTTCCGGCAGGGCCAGAAAGCCGAAGGGCCCGACGCGGTAATTTATACTGACAAAAACAATCCCTTTCTTCGCCGTTGCTTCGCCATCATAGATGGCACATCCGCTGCCGCCGCTGGAGAAGCCACCGCCATAAATCCAGACCAGGACGGGCTGCTTTTTACCGGCTGTTTTTGCCGGTGTCCAGACGTTGAGGTACAGACAATCCTCACTGATCGGCTCCTTAGGAATCAGGAATTCGGCGCTCCATGGCCCGAATGGAGCCGGACTCCCCTGCATCGGACTCGCGCCGAAAGCAGTGCAGGCCTTTACGCCTGTCCAGGGAGTTACCGGCTGAGGAGCTTTCCAGCGCAGGTCACCGACCGGGGGAGCGGCAAACGGGATGCCCTTGTAGATACGTACATCGCCACTGGCGTTTTGAGTACCGGATATTCGTCCCCCGCTAACCGCGATGGGTGTGTCAGCCGGTAAGGATACGTTCCGGAATCCGGTGGCCAGGGTAGCTACCGCAATCATTGTGAGCAGGATACGTTTCATTGGATTAAGGGATCAGGGTTCCGTTTGCTTTCAGGATCTTACTGAAAAAGAGTACCTGATAAGGCAGGGCATTACCCCAGTACTCCCAGGTATGCGCCCCAGGGCGCTCCGTGTATTCGTGCGGTGTTTTGTTGGCCAGCAGGCGCTGGTGGAGATCGCGGTTTGTTTCAATCAGAAAATCGTCAACGCCAATATCGAAAATCAGGGGCAGTTGATTCTGGTTAAGTTTATCGGCCAGCGTTACCAGTGTCATGCCCGGATAGGGGGCTTCTCCGGCGGCAGGCGGACCCAGTAACCGGCGGAAATTTTCGGCCCTTGACGTGGCAAAATCAGCAGGCACTTTCCAGGTTGCCGTGTTGATATTCATGACCCCGCTCATACTGCCGGCCGCAGCAAACAAGTCGGGATGCCGCGCGGCAATAAACATGGCTCCGTGACCACCCATACTGAGTCCGGCAATCACCCGGCCCTTTTTTTCCGGGATTGTCCGGTAGGTTGCGTCAATCTTCTCAATGAGCTCTCTGGCAATAAAGGATTCAAACTGGCTGGTTTTAACCAGCGGGCTGTCAAAATAATAGCTTGTCGGATCGCCGTCGGGGGTTACAATGATCAGGTTATACTGATCGGAGAGGCGGTGCAGGAGTTCTTTATCTGGCGTTTTACTCAGCCAGTCTCTGAATGACCCCGAACCGCCATGCAGCAGATACAGCACCGGGAATCCCGTTTTTTTTGCTTTTTTGTACGATTGCGGCAGCACTACGGCCGCTCGCAGTTGCCGGTTCATACCCTTGCTGTCAATGGTCAGGGTGTCAACTTTTGCTGCATTCGCCAGGAACGCAGACAGCAATAGCCAGATTAGGGCTGAACAGCGTAACATCAACATCGGGAAGAATTTTTAGTATCTTAGGTCAGGGAGTCTATCTTGCATCAAAAGTACATATTGTATCTTTACGTACAACTTACGTAAAGCAAAAATTATTGCGAATTCATGAATAAGTATAATCATCCGGGTGTTCAGTATTTTCAGCACGTTTCAGAACATTGCATCCACTATATGTCGATTGACGGGGTGATTTTCGGGTTTTCTGAAAATCAGCTGAAAGTATTGCTGCTGCGCTGGAAAGGCACGGATGAGTGGAGTTTGCCGGGCGGGTTTATCTATAAGCTTGAATCGGTGGATACGGCGGCGGAGCGGGTCGTGCAGGAGCGCACAGGCCTTGATAAGCTGTATCTGAAGCAGTTTCATGTATTCGGGGATGCTAACCGCTACGATCAGGCCGATACGTGGCGGCGTACTAAAATGCCCCTGGACGGGATAAAGTGGTCAGAGCGGACAATTTCCCTCGGGTATTATGCCCTTGTCAATTACTCACTGGTGACGCCGATGCCCGATCTGATGACCGACGAATGCCGCTGGTGGAATATACCGGAAGTGCCGGGGCTGCTGTTCGATCACAACCACATCATTGACGTAGCGCTGCAATCACTGCGCCGGGAGCTCAGCGATCAGCCCCTGAATCAGTTGCTGCCCGACCAGTTTACGATTCCTGAATTGCAGCGGCTTCACGAATGTATTCTGGGAGCCCCGCTTGATTCACGTAATTTTTATAAGAAGATGCTGGCCTCGGGGCAACTGGAGCGATTGCCTGAACGACGGTCAGGTACGTCACATAAAGCGCCGTACCTGTACCGGTTTCAACCATGAACCAACTCTGAACAAGGACAAACAGAATACGCTGACCGGTATTAAGTTTCTGTTTATCTGTGTGATATCTAAATTCTGTTAGTTACAGTTCCGCATGGCCTGCTGCAGATGCCGCTGATTGTGGACGATCAGAAAATGCAGGGTATCGCCGGCATTCATGGTCAGGAACGGGGCGACGGACACCGGAATCCTGATCCGGCCTAAATTCGCACCACCGGCCTGCCGGAGTAACGCCAGCAGTTCTTCCTGCTGGTCAATAAATGCAGCAACTGTCTGGTGGCTCGGTCTGGAAACGGTTGGCTGATGCCGTTTTGCCGCCTTGTACTGTTTGCGGGATTTGGCAGGATCCATCATGCCGATGAAATATTGCCCGAGCCAGCCTGGCTTGAAAGACATCCCGTCGGATTTGGCGCCCTTTTCCCCGAGCTGTTCCTGAAGCCGTGGCTGGTAGTACTGCCCGTAACTGATCAGGTGTTCCAGACATTCGCAGATGCTCCAGCCGCCTGTCGCAGACGGCCGCACCAGTTGATCATCGGTCAGGTTCTGAAATACCTGAATCACCTGCGTAAGTTGTTGATCTACCTGTGATTCCAGACCGTTCAGAAAGGTTTGCTTATTAACGGTGTCCATCGGCCTATGCTTTTTTTACCTGTTTACGGGTGCCGGTGTACAGTCCGAGGGCAATCAGACAAAAGACCGATTCAATAATCAGCCACTGCTGCCCGAACGCACCTAGTTTGCCGTCCATAAAAATGGTCATTGTGCGGGATATGGCATAAAAACCCCAGAGCAGGATCAGAAAACTCAGCCCTTTCCGGACGTCGTTCAGCATCAGGTACATCAGTGTAATAAAGATAGTTAAACCGACGCCGCCATAAACCCCCCTGATTGAACTGGCGGCGTCGGTGTTGGTCAGCTGCACCTGTACCAGATCCATTACGCCCTGCGGATTCGCGAAGGCCATCAGGCTGACAGATAACAGGGCAAGGGCTGAGATGGTAATAAAGCCCTGAGAAATACGGGTCAAAAGCGTTTGCATAGGATTGTTGTTTATGTCCGGTACAAAATTGCACACGCGCTGCTTCCCGATTTCTGGTAAATACCAATATTTATAGTTTGATTGAGTTTATGAGCTTACTGAAATTTGTTGGATCAATGCCGATGTAATTGGCCAGATACCGGTGCGGAACCAGCTGGAGTATGTGCGGGCTGCGCTGAAGCAGTTTTTTGAATTTGTCCGCCGACGAATAGCACTGGAGTTCTGCCAGCCGCTCCAGTACGCCCGAGAATGCATGGGTTAACCCCAGCCGGATCATACTGTCAATGGCCGGATGGCTTGCCATCAAGCGGTTCAGATCATGGGCGGATGCGCGCAGAAATACAGATGCCGTCAGGGTTTCGAAATAGTAGCGGGACGGCTGCCCGAGCATAAACGCATCGACCACGCCGGCAAAAGAAGGGGGGTATGAGAAAACAATCGTTGCTTCCCGATGCAGATCGTCAAGATAATACACCCGCTGTACGCCGTCCAGCACAAAATACAGGTACTTTTCCGGTCCGCCCGCCTCTGTCAGTATGACTTTCCGTTTAGCCGTAAACGGGTGCCAGATGGCCGCAAAGGCCTGCCAGTCGTCGTCAGCCAGTGGCCGGATGGCTTCCGTTACCTGTTTCAGGGCATCGTGTTCAGCCGTCGTCATATTTCTTCGGTGGACAGGGTTTCGGGAAGCAGGCCTGCTTCCGGCTTTTTTATGTAGAGCAGCGTTGTTTCAAACAATTCGTGCCGCAGGTGCTGCTGTACCCAGGTCGGATCTGCTCCGGTATCAATCAGAATCTGCCCGGCGGTATGGCGGAGGCTGTGCGCCGAAATGTTTTTCCGTTTCAGGTTCATCGCTTTCAGGTAGCGGTCTATCCGGTAGCGGATCTGCCCCGTCGTCATATCCGGAAATAAATGCTGGCCGTTATGGCCGGTGGCTGCAATGCCGGTTTCGGTGAGGTAGTTCCGGATTGCCTCTGCACAATCCGGAAAGAGGTCAATCGTTTTTTTATCCGCCTTGCCGCGGCCTGAGATACTGATTTTTTCGTTGTCAAAATCAATATCCCCGACGGTCAGCCTCGTTACTTCAACGGTCCGCAACCCCTCGGTAACCATCAGCATCACAACAGCCTTGTCCATCGGGTTGTCAATGTTGCGCAGAAATTCATCACGCTCCACAATCGTGAGACTGTCTTTATGAAACCGGCGTTCGACCGGAATACCTTTTATTTTTCGGATGCCGTCCAGCGCCTTAACCTGCTCTTCGTTAAGGCCAAGCCGAGCGGCATTTTCGACTACCCAGACACCCAGCTGTTTAACGGACGACAGATAGAAGTTGATTGTAAAGGCCGACAGGTTTTTCTTTTTCAGCTGCTGGATATAGGTGTTAACGGTCTGGCTGGTAAATGTAACGTGCTTACCGGCGGTGCGTTCCTCATGCATAAACTTGAAGAACACGGTCAGTGCCTGCGTGTAGTTGTCTTTTGTTTTTTCGCCCATCAGGTGAACGGCTTCCCGGAGGTAGCTGTCGATCAGGAAACTGGCATTAGCGGGGATCGGCTTTTGAGCAGGCGGATCAGCCACTACGCCCGGAAAGCCCAGTACCTGAAAAAACATAAAGAATTTTTTGATCGGTGAAATTTTATTTCCGCTCTTGCCCTCTCCGTATACCTGTAGTGTTGCCTGCGTTATCGGCAGGTTACTGGAGAGGCAGAACTGGATAAATTGCCTGGTCAGCCGCGGATAGTTGCCCGGATTCGGTAACCACTTCTCAAACAAAGAAATAAGCTGACTGACGGTCAGTACACTCTTTGAATTGACGTTTACGGGACGGACTAAGGTTATTGACTCTTTTTTGGACATATTGCAAATGTAAGCATAGGGCCCGAACCTGATGCATACGGAAGGTTTTTCCGTGCTGCCCGGCAGCATGCGGGCCAGCTCACCAACTCCCGTACGACCATGACTGAACAACAAAACACACAGGAAACAAACCCCAGACCACCGATTGCGCCCTTGTTGAATGATTCCGTCAACGAATCGCTGGAAGGGCCGAAAACGAGAGGGTCCGAACTCCGCTTTATTTTCCAGGTTGGCTGGGAGCTGCTGAAAGGCCTCCGGAAACTGCATTTTGTCGGTCCCTGCGTAACGGTATTCGGCTCTGCCCGATTCCGAGAAGGGCATCCCTATTACGAAATGGCCCGTGAAGTAGGCCGCATGATCCGCGGTCTGGGCTTTACGGTAATGACCGGTGGCGGCCCCGGGATCATGGAGGCCGCTAATCGCGGGGCATTTGAGTCCGGGGGGCGCTCCGTAGGTTGTAATATCCGGCTGCCGTTTGAGCAGCAACCCAATCCCTACCTGCATACCAGCGTAACAATTAATTTCTTCTTCGTCCGCAAGGTCCTGCTGCTGAAATACTCCTACGCTTTTGTAGTACTGCCCGGCGGCTGGGGAACAATGGACGAACTGTTTGAAACCCTGACGCTGGTGCAGACCCGCGTTATACAGCAGTTTCCGGTCGTGCTGATGGGAAAAGACTATTACCAGCCGCTGATGACATTCATGGAGGATATGAAAAAACGGGGCACCATCAGTGAAAAAGACCTTGACCTGGTTTGCCTGACAGACGATGTTGCTGAGGCCCGGCAACATATTGAGACGTATGTTCAGCAGAACTACAAGGTCATTTCAAGACGGAAGCCCCTCTGGTGGCTGCTCGAAAAAGTCTGAGGTGTCAGCAAAGTTCAATTAAACAGAACTCATTGCCCTGCGTGGTCCTGATGGTAACAAAATAGGTGTCAGGCTGCAAGGCTTTCATATTC